>JAUVNV010000022.1 GCA_030599515.1 Acidimicrobiia bacterium | reverse complement strand
GCGACTGCCGCTCTGCTGGTGCGCCGGGTGCCTGCCATGATGTTCGTTGCCGCGCTGATCGGCGTCTTCTCAGTCGTTGTGGGACTGATCATCTCGTATCACGCCAACACGTCTGGCTCGGCAACGATGGCCGTCATCCCGATCGCTCTCTTCTTCATTGTCCTTACGGCGAAGAACGCGACCGCCGGCTTCCGTGACCGGAGAGTCGACGAGGTCGTCGAGACCGAATCGGCCTAGGTGCTTCTGGTCGTTTGTGCCTACGACCACGTTAGTTCTGGTTCTAAGCACAAACGATGCGGAAGTGGCCGGCCGGAGCGGCTCGACGGGCCGTCGGTCCGGGTACCGTTGTCACTATGTCTGAGGCCCACCCAACTCCCGGCGCCGGCGTCGTTGTCATCAACGACGGCCGGATCCTTCTCATTCGCCGGGCAAGCGGCGCCTTCGTCGACCACTGGGCAGTCCCCGGCGGTCGTCAGCAATGGGGCGAGACCATGCGCGAAGCGGCGACCAGAGAGGTCCTCGAAGAGACCGGCCTGATCGTCGAGGTGGGTGACCCTGTGTGGGTGGGGGACATCCTCGACGACGCCGATCCACCCGCCTACCACTACACGGTCGTGGATTTCCTCGCCACCGCAGTCGGAGGGGAGCTTGTGGCAGGTGACGACGCCGCCGAAACACGGTGGGTGCCCGTGGATGAGGTTCGGGCGATGCGCCTCACGCCGACGATGGTCGATCTGATCGACGGACTCGGCCTCTGACCGGTCGTTTGTGCTTACGGCCATGACAGTCATGGTCCTAGGCACAAACGATGGGGTTTGGCGTTGTCGACCGGGTCAGGGGTAGGGATCGCCGGCCTTGAAGGCGATGATCACGGCCGGCGCTTCGTCGGTCGGGATCACGTAGGCGCGGCCGTCGCTGCCCTTGGCGTTCTCGACCGGGAGAGTGACCCGGTCGATGCTCGTGGACTGCAAACCAAGCGCCGATCGACCGAGGTCGGTCATCAGGGCGAGGCTCAACCCCGCATCGGCGGTGATGTTGTCGGCGAGCGTTGGCAGGAATGTGGGGAGGTTGAAGGCGCTCGACGGAGAGGCAACCTGGTCGAAGAGTTGCACCATGATGTCCTGCTGGCGCTGCGTGCGGGCGATGTCGCCGCCTCCGGTTCCCTGCCACGAACCGTCCTTGTACTCCTCGTAGGTCCGGGACCGGGCGTAGGCGACGGCCATCTCACCGTCGAGGGTGTGTGTTCCTGCTTCGACCTCGAACCCGGACTTGCCGTCGCGGGCCGGGTAGGGGAAGTCGATCGTCACACCGCCGAGGGAATCTACGATCCGCGCGAATCCACCGAAGTCGATCTCGACGTAGTGGTGAACGGGGATGCCGGTCTCCTGCTGCACCGTCTTGATGAGGAGATCCGGACCCCCGAATACGAACGCGGCGTTCAAACGATTCGTCCCGTGCTCCTCGATGTCGACCTTGAGATCGCGGGGGAGGCTGAGTAGCTGGATGCGTTCGCCCGGGACCATGTGGGCGAGCATCATCACGTCGGTCCTGCGACCCGCGAAATCGCCAAA
Source organism: Acidimicrobiia bacterium (assembly GCA_030599515.1). GTDB lineage: Bacteria > Actinomycetota > Acidimicrobiia > Spongiisociales > UBA5794 > JAHEEL01. The sequence goes on along the minus strand of JAUVNV010000022.1, from coordinate 15,436 downwards.
CGCGCTCTCGTCCCAGTCGTCGGGGAGGTTCGAGCGGTCGTCGGTGGCGATTATCAAGAAGTTGATCGTCTCCGAAGACCCGGGAACCACGGCTGCGAGGCTCGGCAACTCCTCCGACGGGATCCGATCGATCTTGCCCTCGGTCCACTTGACGTATCCGATCGTCCCGAACACACCGATCACCGCGAGGATGAGGAGAGCGAAGAACGCCTTCTTGGCGAAGCCGCCCTTCCGCTTCGTCGGAGCCGGTGGTGGTGGAGGAGGTGTTTGGGGGATCGTTGGGTACGTATCGGTGGTCATGTCCGTGGACAGGCTATCGGCAGTCTTCGGATAGGAGCGGCTGTCGGTATCCGGTCCAGTGGGCGTAGCAGAATCTCCGCCGAGTACCGAGTACCGAGTACCGACTACCGACTACCGAGTACCGAGTACCGAGTACCGACAACCGACTACCCCGGCGGCGAAGCCGCCGGACCAAGTACGCTCACGCCATGCCCAGCGAGACCCCCATCAAGATTCATTCCCAGGACGTCACCGACGGTCCTGCCAAGGCAGGCGCCAGGGCGATGCTGCGCGCTGTCGGCCTAGGCGAGAATGACTTTGCCAAGGCGCAGGTCGGTGTCGTCAGCGCCGGCAACGAGGTCACACCATGCAACCTGACCGGTCCGAGGCTCTCCGTCCGGGCCAGGGAAGGCGTGAACGAAGCGGGCGGCGTCGGACTTGTCTTCACCACGATCGCCGTCTCCGACGGAATCTCCATGGGGCACGAGGGCATGCGAGCCTCACTCGTCTCCCGGGAGGTGATCGCAGACTCAGTGGAGCTCGTCATGCACGCTGAGCGATTCGATGCGATGGTGTCGATCGCCGGCTGTGACAAATCGCTCCCCGGAATGCTCATGGCCGCAGCCCGGCACAACCTCCCATCCGTCTTCCTCTACGGCGGGTCGTCTCTCCCCGGCAAGCTCGATGGTGTCGACATCTCGATCGTGGACGTCTTCGAAGGCATCGGCGCCCACTCCGAGGGTCGAATCGACGACTCCCAGTTGCTACGCATCGAACAGGCAGCGTGCCCCGGCGTCGGATCGTGTGCCGGGATGTTCACGGCGAACACCATGGCTTCGGTCGGTGAGGCGCTCGGCATGTCGCTCCCCGGAAGCGCCTCGGTTCCTGCAGTCTCCAGGCGACTCGACGAGTACGCCCGCCAGTCGGGTGAAGCGGTCATGGAGCTCTTGCGATCCCGGATTCGCCCGAGGGACATCCTGACCCGAGACGCATTCGAGAACGCCGTTACCGTGGTGATGGCGCTTGGAGGGTCCACCAACGCCGTCCTCCACCTCCTCGCTCTCGCCCACGAGGCGCGTATCGATCTCACCCTCGAGGATTTCGACCGGATCAGCCGGCGAACACCGCACGTCGGCGATCTCAAGCCGTTCGGCCGCTACCACATGGTGGATCTCGACCGGATCGGCGGCGTACCTGTCGTGCTGCGCGCACTCTACGACGAGGGACTCATCAACGGAGATGCACTCACCGTGACCGGCAGGACGATGGCTGAGAATCTCGAGACGGTCGGATTCCCCGAGCAGCAGGACGTGGTGCGGGCGTTCGCAGATCCGGTTGCCGGAGAGGGCGGCATCGCCATCCTGCGCGGCTCACTCGCCCCCGGCGGCGCCGTCGTGAAGATCGCAGGGATCGACCTCGACGTCTTCGAAGGGACTGCCAGGGTCTTCGATGACGAGCAGAGCGCGCTCGAGGCGCTTTGGGCCCATGACCTTCACCCCGGAGACGTGGTGGTGATCCGCTACGAAGGTCCGGCGGGCGGCCCGGGGATGCGGGAGATGCTCTCGATCACTGCGGCCATCAAGGGCGCAGGCCTCGGCAAGGATGTCCTGTTGATCACCGACGGCCGGTTCTCCGGTGGAACCACCGGTCTCTGCATCGGTCACGTTGCCCCGGAAGCCGCGAAGGGCGGCGCGATGGGTCTCGTGTACGAGGGCGATCGCATCCGGGTCGATCTGCCGGCCCGGCGTCTCGACCTCCTGATCGGCGATGATGAGATGGAGGCTCGGCGCGAGTCTTGGACGGCGCCGAAGCCACGCTACCCAACCGGCGCCCTCGGCAAGTACGCGAAGCTCGTCGGTTCTGCCGAGCAGGGGGCCGTCTGCGACTGAGTAGATGACGGGCCACTGCTCTCGGTTCCGCGCCGGAATCGACTAGCGTGATTCGCATGAATCTCAGCATCGAATACTGCGCCGTTTGAGGCTATCGGAACCGTGCCGTGCGCACGGCCGATCAGCTGCTCGATGAATTCGAGCGAATCATTGACCGCCTCACCCTGATCCCGTCCAGTGGCGGGAGGTTTGAGGTCATGCTCGACGATCGTCTCATCTACTCGAAAGAGGAGACCGGTCGCCACGCCGAGTATGAGGACATCGCCGGACCCCTGAGGGACATCCTCACGTAGGAGCGTACGCGTCGTTTCTATCGATGAAGCTGGCTCCCCGATAGCCTTCCACTGGTGAAGCAAGGAACCAGCAGAGCCGTCCTCGTCTCGGACCTCGCCGTTTCAGACGGGCCGTTCCAGGACGCCGCTCGCGACTTCGTCGCCGGAACCTGCAGTATCTGTCGCATCGCGGTTCTCGATCAGGACGCCCGCTTCCATGACGCCGGCTATCTCTGCGCCGACTGCTGGCAGTTCGCCGCCGGCATCGTCCGCTGACACGGTGCGTCATCGGGGCACAGGTGCCTCAACTGCTGCAGATTGGACGGTTCCTGTCCACCACGATCCGTTCGCCACCGACCCAGGTTTCGAAGACGATGGTGTTTCGAACCTGATCCGGATCACTCGCGACCGGGTCCCGGTCGACGGCAACGATGTCGGCGGGGCTGCCGGGAGAGAGAGGGAGAGGTTCGCCGAGTGCGGCGGCGGCCCCGTCCGTGAAGAGCGATAGTGCACGATCGGGCAAGAGGCCCTCGCTCTTCATGACGCCGGCCCGGTCTCTGGCCAGCGCCATTCCGGCCCACGGATCGGGCGACTCGACCGGGCTGTCCGACCCGGCGCACATCGGAACGCCGGCGTGGTCCAGCGATGCGAACGGATAGGTCGACACGATGCGATCGGGTCCGACGCGATCGACGATCCACTCGAATTCGGATCCAAGGAACGCGGGTTGAATCGATGCAACCACTCCGAGGCGCGCGATTCGGTCGATGTCGGTCCGGTCGAGAACGGAGGCGTGCTCGATGCGGAGTCGCTGAGGAGGGGCGCCGGCTGCGATCAGATCCTCGTACAGATCGACGACCGCCCCGTTGGCTCGATCGCCGATCGCATGGAGCGCGACCATCCCGCCCATGCGGAGTGACGCTTCGGCGAGGAGACGATCCGAAGCATCGAGCCGCATCGTGCCGAACTCGTCCGGTCGATCGGCAAATGGGGCGTGCATCGCCGCTGTGTGACCTCCGAGACTGCCATCTGCGAAGCCCTTGTAACCGGCCCAGCGGAGCCGATCTCCTGCCGTGTTCAGGCGATGGGCAGCAGCCTCGAGATCATCGACGCTGCGAGCGATGACGAACCCGTGGACGTTTATCGGGAGTCGATCGGCGACGGCGACGATCGCCGCGACCTCATCGCCGAGGCTTGCCCACGGCCCGTTGCCGAGGCCGAGTATCGCTCCGATGGATGTGATTCCGAGACCGGCCAGACCGGTCAGCGCGTCGAGCAGTGACTGTTCGGTCACAGTTCCCGAGGCGTCGAGACGGGTCGACACGAGATCGATGGCGGTTTCCCTCAGGACACCGTTCGGTTCCCCGGCGGCGTCCCGGTCGATTGAGCCGCCATCCGGGTCTGGTGTGGAGGCGTCGACACCGGCGTGGCGGAGAGCGGCCGTGTTCGCGATGGCAACGTGTCCGCAGTAGCGGTGGATGAGGACCGGGCGGTCCGGAACGGCCTCGTCGAGATCGGCCCGCGTAGGTAGGCGCCGTTCGACGAGTGTCTCGTCGTCGAGTCGGAGTGCAACCAGGGGCTCACCGGATGCAAGACCTGCTGCAACTCTCCTCATCGTTTCCTTGAGCTCTCCGATGCTCTTCATGCTCTTGAGCGATGTCCCGGAGAGCGACGCCGCGTAGGTCACGGGGTGAATGTGTGCATCCCGCAGACCGGGGAGCAGAACCGCACCGGCGTACTCCTCGACGGTGACGCCGGGGCCTTCGAGAGCCCGGTGATCCCCCACGGCGATGACCCGGCCGTCTTCGATCAGGATCGCATCGCCGGGGATGCCGCGAGCGGTTCGCACGGTGTCGGCGACGAGCAACCTTCGATCTCCGATCATCGCAGGTGTTCCGGAAGAGCGGGCTCGAGGATCTCCCGAAGAGCATCGTGGATCAGCCCGTTGCTGGACATCACCATGGGCGTCGCCGGCACGGAATCGATGCCACTGAGGTCGGTCACGCGACCGCCGGCCTCCCGCACGATGAGGATTCCGGCCGCCTGGTCCCAGGGTGCGACGCCCAGTTCCCAGTAGGCCTCATAGCGACCCGCTGCTACCCAGGCGAGGTCGAGTGCTGCCGAACCGAACCGACGTATACCGTTGACGGAGCCGAGCACCGCTCCCAGCACTTCGGCGTACTCCCGGGCGTAGTCTCCGTGATCGTACGGGAAGCCGGTTGCGGCTACTGATCGTTCGAGGTCGTCTGTTTCCGACACGCGGATCCGACGCCCGTTGAGATGCGCTCCTTGTCCCGCGGCGGCGGAGAAGCATTCGTCGCGAAGTGGGTCGTAGATGACGCCGGTGAGCGGCTGGTCGCCTTCCCACAGGCCGATGCTGACAGAGATCTGGGGAATGCCGTGCACGAAGTTCACGGTCCCGTCGAGGGGATCGACGATCCAAAGGCGACCACCGGGGATCGTGCCACCACTCTCCTCCGCAAGGATCGCATCGTCCGGTCGATTCTCAGAGATCATCGACAGCACAGCAGCTTCGGAAGCGTGATCGATCTCGGTTACCGGATCGAATCGCCGCTTGTACTGCGCCGTCACCCCGCGATCGAAGCTCTCACGGAGAATCGCCCCACCGGCCCGCGCGGCTTCGATTGCCAGTTGAAGATCGTCCATGCCGGCAGCCTACGGTTGCTGGGGTACTGAGCACTCAGTACTCAGTACTCAGTACCCTTCCCGGGCCATGCTCCTCCCCTATCTTGCTGCGGTTGTCAGCGCCCTGCTCATGTGGGCAGCGTTCCCGCCCCTCGACCTGGGACCGCTCGCGTTCGTCGCGCCGATCCCGTTGTTCTGGGCGCTTCGCCGCGTAGAGCAAGGGTTCGAGGCGATCACGATCGGCTTCCTGTGGGGAACCATCTTCTTCGGAATCCTGCTGTTCTGGATCAGCGTCCTCGGCTTCATCGCGTGGGTGCCGCTGGTTCTCCTGATGGCGTCCTACTTCGCGGCCTACTCCTTCGTCGTGTGGGTCTTCCGGCTGTGGCCCGCATGGCGATGGTGGCTCATCGTCGTGGGGGCGTGGGCTGGGATCGAGTTCATGCGGGCCCGGTTCCCGTTCGGAGGTTTCCCCTGGGGCAACATCGGCTACGCGGCGTCGGGATTTCCCCCATTGCTCGGCACCGTGCAATGGATCGGTCCGGCGGGGTGGACCGTGGTGGCGGTGGCGTTCGCCGCGGCGGCAGTGCTTCTTCTGGAGTCACGAGACCACTGGAGACAGCTCGTCGACGTGTCGGTCGTGATCGTGTTGCTCGGTGGTTCCGGGATGCTGTTCCCGCCGAGAGCCGACGGCCAACCGCTCCAGGTCGCGATCGTGCAGGGCGGTTCTCCTTGCCCGATGGTTCACTGCCAGAACGAGAACCAGCGGATCTTCGAGTCGCATCTGAAGTGGACGGAGACGATTCCGGACGATGGAGCGGACCTCGTCGTGTGGGCAGAGAACTCAACGGGGGCTCCGTTCGACCCTGAGAGCAACGAAGCCGTGAAGGCAGCGATCATCGCCCAGGCGGGAAGGATCGGCGCCTACTTCCTAGTGTCGGGAACCCGGCGCGTTGAACCAGACGGTTTCCTCAACGTCAACATGTTCTACTCGCCCGAAGGCGTCAAGATCGGCGAGTACGCCAAGCAGCACCCGGTTCCGTTCGGTGAGTATGTTCCGCTCCGTTCGCTGCTGGGGTTCATTCCCCAACTCGATCAGGTGCCGAGGGACATGGTTCGGGGTAGCGAGTCGGTCGTGTTCCCGATGGTGTTCTCGGCGGATGGGGGGACGACTCAATGGCAGCTGGGCTCGGTGATCTCGTTCGAGGGTGCTTTCCCCAGATCCATCCACTCGATATCCGACGCGGGATCGCAACTCATGGTCGTTGCCACGAATGAAAGCTCGTACGGCGAAACCGCGGCCTCCGACCAACTGATAGACATGACGAGAGTGAACGCCGCGGCCATCGGCCAGGATCTCGTCCATGCGGCGATCACGGGAACGTCGACATTCATCACGGCGGCGGGCGCCGTCGGCGAGACCACCGACGTGTTCGCCGAGGGCGTGCTCTACGGTGAGGCTGCCATGCGAAGCGCCGGGCCCACCCTGTTCACCCGGTTCCCCAACTGGATGACGCTGCTGGCGATCCTCGGCCTGGTCGGCGCGTTGCTCTGGCCCGGCGAGGGCGGTCTCGAGGCGCTCGCCGGCCGTCATCGCCGGGACTGACGGGCCCCTGCCAAAAGAGTTTTGCAATATTGGGATAGTGCAAATAGGATGGGGTCAACAAATCCCGGTTCTTCCCGTCGGCGTCGTTCACCATCGACTAGTCGGCAGAGCCAACATCGTTCTCTTCGGAGGTCATCCATGTCCGACATCATGAAAGCGTCTCGCCCCCAGGGCAGGTCCCGTCGCCCCAAGACGTATGACGAGGGTCGCGTCTGTGGCACCGACGGTTGCATGACCGTTCTCTCCCGCTACAACCGTGCAGAGTTCTGTCACACTCACAAGCCCGTCAAGTACCCGCGTCTCCGCGGCGTTCTGACGCAAAACTGAGCTGGCGCTCAGTATCGAATACTGAGTCCTGAGCACCAAGTAGGAGGACGGCGCCCAACGGGCGCCGTCCTCTTCATGTCTGACATGTTTGCTTCCGGCTACGACTCGTAGGCGGTGATTGCCCGGTCGAGGATGTCGATGCCGGTCTCGAGATCGTCAAGGGAAATGTTCAACGGTGGAACGAAACGGATGACGTTGTTGTCCGGGCCACAACTGAGGATGAACAGACCGTTCCTCTGAGCCTCGCTCGAGATCACTCCGAACGCCTCAGAGTCGGGCACCCGGTCTTGCTTGACCAACTCGACGCCGATCATGAGGCCGAGTCCCCGCACGTCACCGATGATGCGGTGCCTCTCTTGAAGATCACCGAATCGGGTGAAGGCGAGGTCTGATCGCTCGGCAACACCGGGGATGACATTCTTCAACTCGTCGACGCCTGCTGCTGCCGCGGCGCACGAGACGGGATTGCCACCGAACGTCGATCCGTGAGATCCCGGTTCCCACCTGGCGAAGATCTCCTTGGAGGCGCCGATCGCCGACAACGGCAGACCGTTGGCGATGGCCTTTCCCATCACGAGGATGTCGGGTTCGATCCCGTAGATCTGGCTCGTGAAGTAGTCGCCGGTCCGGCCGAAGCCGGTCTGGACCTCGTCGACGATCATGAGGATGCCGTGCTCATCCGCCAGGTCGCGTATGGCCTGCATGAATTCGAAGCTCGCCGGGTAGTAGCCGCCCTCACCCTGGAGGGGCTCGAAGAGGAACGCCGCGATCTCATCCGGCATCACTTCGTGTTTGAACATGAGGCGCAGTTCGTTGAGGGCGTAGGCGTTCGCGTCCTCCTGTGACATGCCCCACAGGTATGGATGGGGGAAGGGGGCGACGAACACGGATGGCAACAGGGGGTGGTATCCGCGTCGATACTTCGCTCGAGAGGTTGTGAACGAGACCGATCCCATCGTGCGACCATGGAAACCGCCGCGGAAGACGATGACGCCCTGACGGCCCGATGTCTTCTTGGCCAGCTTCACGGAGGCCTCGACGGCCTCGGCGCCGGAGTTCATGAAGAATATCTGCTCGATGCTGCCGGGCGCGACATCGATGATCTTCTCGGCCGCGTCGGCCCGCGACTCGAACAGGAACGATCCACCGGCGTGCCAGAGGCGGGAGAGTTGCTCCTGCGCAGCGGCTTCGAGAGCCGGGGGGCGGTGGCCGAGATTCGTCACCGCGATGCCGCAGGCAAAGTCAAGGTACCGCTTGCCGTCGATGTCGGTGACCCACGAGCCCTGTCCCTCGACAATGTTGATTTGAGAGTCGTAGGCGATGACGGGGGCGATGAGCTCGCTGAGTCGGGTAGAGAGGTCGGTCACGGTGTTCCTCCTGTTTCGGGGGTGGAGAAGTTACGAGGCTCGACCGTGTTTCGGAGGGGCAAAGAGTTCGACGCGGTCAGTCTGCGGTGTCCCGAACATGGTCCCATTATGGCCGAATCCGACGGCTCCGCCGTCGGATTCGTACTAGGTACCGGGTTGAGTACGGAGTAGTCGACAAACAAGAGCTTCGGACCGCGAGCCGCGGGGAGGAGGGAGACTCTTCGTCGACACCCGACTACGGACTACAGAGCGGCCTTCTCTCTTGTTGCTCTGACGGCCTCCAGGAGGGGGTTCGCCTTGAGTTCGACGGCGACCTCTTCGGCCTGCGCGAGCAACGAGGCGATCTCAGGATCGGTCGGACCTTGCTCTGTGAGCGCCTGGGCGAGGCGCCATCTGGCCTTGGCGCCGTAGTACGCCTGGTCGCCCCAAGCTTCGACGGCAGCACGCCACAGGTCCGGGTCGTTGTCGCCTTCTGCCCTGGAGAGATCAGCGGTTGCGGTGGCGCGAAACTCATCACCGAACAGCATCGGCCCGGATACCTGTGTGAGACGAGTGTGCCAGTCCCTTGCATTGTCGATGCAGCTGGTTTCCGCCACCCCCAAGTTGACAGCGTCTGCGACTGTCTCGATGACAAACGGGGCGAGATTGGGCGCACGTGGCCAATCGTCGTCGGTAGCTAGCAGGTCAAGTGATTCTGATCCGACTTCGTAGGCCCCAGCCAGGTCGCCGTGCCAACGGAGATCGGAGACTCGGCACTCCCAATAATTGCCCTGCACCTGCGGGTCCAGCCCGGCATCAACGAACGTTCTGAGACGCTCGACTTCCTGTTCTGTGGTGTGGTCGTTGCCTCGCTCCGCTGCGAGCTTGAGAGCGATCAGTGAGCAGTTGATCTGTGGGAAATCGAGCTCTCGATTCGGGGCGAGGGCTGTGAGGTGCTCTTCTGCCTCATCCCAGCGACCGAGATTGAATGTCATGTCTGCGGCGTTTCCGCGCAACATCGCCTCCCAGCGCGAAACGCCAAGGTCTGACGCACGCGCGATTCCCTCTTCCGTGAGACGAAGGGCATCCTCCAAGGATCCGTTCCGCGCTATTCCTTCGGCTTCGTTCACGTATCTGATCAGCTGGAACTTGAGTACACCGGTCTCGTATGCCAACTCCGTCAGCTCGTCGAAGGACCGTTGGGACTCCTCGATCCTCCCAAGCTGCCCCAGTGCGGTGCCGAGAGCTAACAGTGCGGTCTGTTCCGCAGTCTGGTCTCCTACGGATCTCGCCAGAGTCAACGCCTCGTGTGCCTTGTCGATCGCTTCCGTCGCTTCCCCTTCGATTGCTGAATTTGCTGCTGTGCTTGCGAGAACCCGGGCGTGGGCGGCATTCGGCGGACTCTTGGGAACAACGCGAAGAGCCTCGAGTCGTGCATTCTTTGCCTCGGTTGATTGACCCGTCACCCACAATTCCGTGGACAGCAAGTTCAAGAGCAATGCCCTCGTAGCGTCGTCTATGTCACCTCTGTCCAACTCGTCGCGCAGCCGTGAGATGCTGCTTGTGCTGATTCCCCCGAAGTCGTATGTGGCTTCAGAGAGCCGCATCAAGAGTTGGGCATGTGAGATCCCCGCGACCTGATCAGCGTCTCGGACGTCGTCCCAGATGTCGAGGGCCAGTTCGAGATGTGCGACAACGTCTGATCCCGCGAAGGACTTCCCAGCCGCTGACGCGGCAGCGAGTGCACACGCCAGTGCCTTCTCGTTCTCGTTTGCGCTCAGCCAGTGATTGAGCAGGGCCGCGGACGGCTCTCCCCGGACCTCGAGTGCTTCACCGACTTCCCTGTGGATGCGCATACGTCTTCGTGTTGGGAGGCCGTCGTAGAGCGTCTGACGCAGGAGCGCATGTGCGAACGAGAATTCGTCAGCATCGTCTCCCTCCGTGATGGACCGTGCGTTCATTGCTACCTCAACCACGGCGTCGATGGCTTGCTCATCGAGGCCGGCGATCGATCCTGCAACATCGATCGAGAAGTCCGGTCCGATCACTGCTGCGACCTCGAGGGCGGATACGGCGTCTTCGCCGAGATGGTCGAGCCGGCGTCCAATGACTTCACGCACTCCTTCCGGGATGCCGTAGTCGCTGATGGGGGTATCGGAGATCCACCGGCCCTCGGCATCGATAGCACCCTCGTCCTGGAGATGGGTTGTGATCTCTTCAACGAAGAACGGGTTGCCCTGGGTCTCTTCTGCGATCGATTCAACAATGTCCGGTGCCGTGGCGGTGCCGAAGTGGCCCGAGATCATCTCCTCGACTTCTTCATCGGAGAGCCGCTGAAGCGGGGTCCGTATGACCCGGTGCCCTCGGCGAAGATCGGTGAGGAGTCTCGGGAGAGGATGGCTCCGCACCAGGTCGGTGTCGCGGTACGTGCCCACAAGAAGCGCCGAGAGCTCGTCTCTGCGGACGAGATGGGAGAGCACGGCGATCGAGTGTTCGTCCGCCCAGTGGAGATCGTCGAGCACCACCACCGTCGGAGGCTCCCCGTCCTTCGACTCGAGCAGAGCCGCGAACGCCTCAGCCATCAAGTACCGGGTCGTTTCGGGATCGGTCTGAATCGGAACAGGGATGCCCTCCGGTGTTTCGATGCCGGGCACGAGCTGAGCGATGTTGCCCGCAGCCGGACCGATCTCCAACAGCAACTCAGGACATGCTCCGAGTACGGCACGAGCGATCTCGATGAACGGTTGGTAAGGAAGAGCGGCATCGGGGGTGCACCTGCCCGCAACCACGGTCGCTCCACCATCGGCAGCCGTGCGGCACCAGGTCGAAGTCAGTGATGTCTTCCCGATTCCCGGCTCTCCGATGACCGCGACAAGTTGTACCGTCTCGGCGGCGGATGCGTGAGCAGCGTCGAGTTGCGCAAGCTGTTCCTCACGTCCGATGAGAGCTGCTGGGATGCCTCGAGTGAGGAATGCAGGGAAAGGGATGTCGGCACGGGTCCCGGAACCCGCTGGTTGGGGCGCATCTTCGATCGACCACAGTTCGACGGGATCATCGACACCCTTGAGCGTGTGGGTACCGATCGAAACGAATGGGAAATGGGCTCTGCGACCAATCAAGGAGCGCACCGTGTCCGTGACGAGTATCTGCCCACCGTCTGCCCTGTCGCACACCCTCGACGCCACGGCTACCGGAAGCCCGATTACATCGCCGTTGTCCGTGGCGATCTCGCCGGCGTTGATCCCGATCCGCACGCCGATGTGGCGGGCCTCATCGGCTTGGCGGTTGTAGAGCAGAACGCCCTCTTGGATGCGTTGACCAGCAACCACTGCGTCGACAGAGGAATCGAAGACGGCAAGAGCGCCATCGCCGAGGTTCTTGACGAGTCGACCGCCGGTGGAGGACAAAGCATCGCCGATGATCCGGTCGTGCTCGACACCGATCTCATCCGCGACGTCATCGCCAAGTCGTTCACGCAGACGCGTTGAACCGACAAGATCCGTGAACATCAGTGTTGCCAGACCGCTCCCCGCCATGCACCCAGAACCTAACAGCGTCGCACGCAATACATCGTCGATAGCCGATGTACTACTTCCCTTCGAACTCCGGGTCTCTCTTCTCCACGAAGCTCGCCATCGCTTCCCCCAGGTCGTTCGAGTGGAGGAATGCTGCGTTCCAGAGCGCCACGTAGTCGAGGCCGTCGTCGACGGTCCGACCATCGCCTGCCCGGAGGACTGCCTTCGTGCCTTGAACAGCCAGCGGCGAGTTCGCCGCGATCTTCTCTGCGGTCCCGAGCGCTGCGGCGAGCGTGGCGTCGGCGTCGGGCAGAAGGCGGGTGACGAGGCCGACGGAAGCGGCCTCGCCGGCGTCGAAGTCTCGCCCGGTGTAGGCGAGTTCGGCGACGCTCCCGGGGTCGATGATCTTCGGGAGACGCTGGAGCGTTCCGACGTCGGCCACCATCGCAAGCCGGGTCTCCCGGATCGAGAAGACCGCGTCGACCGCCGCGTAACGGATATCGCAGGCGGTGACCAGATCGACACCCGCTCCGATGCAATACCCGTGGATCGCAGCGATCACCGGCTTCGGGCACTCGGCGAGCGAGGAGAATGTCCGTTGCATGGTCTTGACGAGACGCCGTGTCTGCGTGCGCTGGGCTACGGGTGAGGCGGGCGCCGGTGCCGTCGGGTCGATGTTCCCCGTGACGAGAGCGGGACCGAACGCTTTCAGATCGATCCCGACCGTGAAGGCCGGTCCCTTCGCAGCCACGACCACGGCCCGGACATCGGGATCGTCACCCAACTCCTCGATGACGGTCGGGAACGAAGTCCAGAACTCGGGGGCGAATGCGTTGCGCTGGTCGGGGCGGTCGAGCCACACCACGGCGACATGGCCGCGGCGCTCGACGGTGACGGGTGAGGTGGAATCCATGTCGGCAGCGTAGCGAACGGGTTCACCCGAATCGGCGGAGTCCCTCTTCGAGACGGTCGGAAGTGTCGACGCTGAACCACGAGCGGCCGTCCTCGCCCCACGAGCGCCAGGTGGCTTCCCGGACCAGGTTCACGTTGACCAGATCCAGGGCGGTGATGATCGATCGGCACCCGCCGTCGAGGGTCTCGGAGACTGCGGGCAAGAACGATGGTCGGTAGATCGCGCAGGTCACCTGTTGCCATCCGGCGTCGAGCGGAATGACGGCGTCGCCTTCGAGGGCCAGCATCTCGCCAAGAGTCTGGGGGCGGAGGAATGGATGATCGACGGCAACGAGCACCACCGTTCGTCCGGGTTCGTGCCGGAGGACCGTCTCCAACCCGGTCAGTGGTCCCCTCGAATCCGCTCTCCGGTCCGGGATGGCGGCCACGCCGTGTGGAGCCGCTGTTCTCCCCACCACGATGGGATCACCGACGGAGGAAACGGAGTTGAGGACGGTCTCGAGCATCGTCGACGATGCGAAGGGGATAGCGGCCTTGTCGGATCCCATTCGGGTGCTATCTCCGCCCGCCAGAACAGCGACGATGGGTCGTTCCATGGTGCGACGGTAGGGCTGTCTCCGGCAATATGAGTTACCCGTTCTCATGGCCAGGCATCGTCCGGTCATCCCCGCAGGGGAACCCGCTGCGGGCGCTCGACCGTCAAACCGGACGAGGACCGGCGCCGATGCCGGATCGCACGCAACGAGGAGAGAATCTGATGACGATATCCGACCCGAAGGGGAAGACTCGAATCGCGGTGGCGGCCTTGCTGGCCGCCGTTCTGCTACTGGGGGCATGCACCAGCAGCTCCGACGATGCGTTCGAATCCGTCGGATACGACGATGACGTGTACGTGACCACGATGGCGTACGCGTCGGACGAAACCAAAGCATCAGGCGGTGCGGAACTCGAAGAGGCGCAGGCGATCGCCATCGCCGCACCGATCGGGACCGATGTCCCAGCCGGACTGAAGGTCATCCGTGATGGCCGGGTGGAGTTGAGGGTCGAGCCGGGGACCTTCGGACAGATCTCATCGCAGCTCCGGAGTATCGCCCAGGACCTCGGTGGCTACATCACGGCAGGCGAGACACATCTCCAGGAGATCGACGACGTCGCCTACACGGTTGGGTGGCTGACGATGCGGATCCCCGCGGACCGCTTCGACGACGCCCTCGACCGGGTGGATGATCTGGGCGAGCGGCTCAGCCTCAACGTATCCAGCCAGGACGTCACCGAGGAGTACGTCGACCTCGAAGGACGCCTGCGCTACTGGAAGACCCAGGAGGAGTTCTACACGCGCCTCATGAGTCAGGCAACCGAGATCGAGGATCTCGTGACGATCCAGACCCGGATGCAGGACGTATTGCTCAACATCGAGCAGATCGAGGGGCGGCTCCGCTACCTGGACAGTCGTACCAGCTTCTCGACCCTCACCGTCGGTTTGACGGAGGTGCCGGGGAGTACTCCGATCGAGGAACCGGATGATCCGGGTGTGCTCGAAGAGGCGATCGACCAGGCAGGAGAGGTTCTGCTGGCGACCATCGGTGGTCTCATCGTGGGCGCCGCCTTCGCGCTTCCGTTCATCCTGCTGGCGCTCGTCGGCTTCGGCCTCTGGATGGCGATCAGGTCCATCCGTCGCCGCAAGCCAACGCCCGAGGAACCATCGGACGAGTGACTCTGGGGACATGAGACAAGAGACACGAAGACGATCTCATGTCTCACCCCTGATGTCTTGCTTACGCAAGCGTGAACGGCGGATACTCGTCGGTGAGCCCGACTGTCCAGCCCCAGGCTCGAGCCCACCAGCGCTGGTAGTTGAGCACGAACATATGGATGCCGAGGGGCAGCTGGCCGGTGAAGGCAACGATGAAGTAGCCGATCCATGCGACGAGGAGTACCCCGAAGCTCATCAAGAACAAGACGAGGAAGTGTGGAAGGGCGGCTATCAATCGGAGCAGCACGATGCCGAGCATGGCGAGGAGGCGACTCTGTGGTTCCGGCGCCGGCTCGACCGAGACGGTCACCGGATAGACCTGCTCGACGCCAAACGTCGGGTAGATGTCGGTTGTGCCCGCGAACCAGGCAATGACCCGGGTGATCCACCGGAGGAAGATGAGTTCGAGGCGGCGGATGAGATCAGGCATGCGACCGGTGAAGGCGATGCCCCAGTAGCCGATCCACGCCAGGATCTGGATCATCAAGCCGAACAGGGCCAGCAGCACGATGTGCGGCAGAAGGAGAATCATCTTGATGAAGACGATTCCGGAGGCAGCGAGCCAACGGTTCCGCTCCTCGTCGTCGACCGGGGCTTCAACGGTGATCGGGTATGTGGGTGGTCCGCTCATTGGCGCAACGGTACCTGGTCCTCGGCATTTCGTCAGCCCCAGTGTGTATCGCGATAGCGAAGCAACTCGTCGGCGAGGAGCCGCCTTGTCGAGTTGCCGATCCTGACGTAGAAATCGGCGGCTCTCGGTCCTTTGGGTGTGTCGACGAAGACAGGACGGTTCGACGCCTCGATTCCGACCCGGCAGACGTCGATTCCGCTGATCGGCTCGAACCTCACCGTGACACGCGTTGCCTCCGTCTTCCCGATGGTGCGTTGAAGGTG
>JAUVNV010000088.1 GCA_030599515.1 Acidimicrobiia bacterium | reverse complement strand
AGACCCGGCGACGCCCTACGACCTGGACCCGGACACCCATCGAGTGGTTCGTCCCAACGACCAGGTCCTCGACGACACCGACCGATTCGGTGTCGAAGTTGGGCTCCAACTCGCCGAAGGGGACGACGGATCGGTCACGTTGTTCTCGATGTCCCCATCCGGTTCCCTCCAGGGAATCCGCCAGGCACTGGCGATGGGCGCCGACAAGGCCGTCATCATCGATGACGATGCCCTCGCGGGATCCGACGCCTTGACGACGTCGAGGATTCTTGCCGCCGCCATCGAACGAGAGGGCTTCGACCTCGTCGTGGCCGGCACCGAATCCACCGATGGGTCCACCGGGGTCGTCCCCCAGCAGATCGCCGAACTTCTCGACGTACCGTCGCTGACGTTCGCTCGCAGGGTCGAAGTCACCGACGACGGCATTCGCGTCGAGCAACAGACCGCAGGGGGCTACGACGTTGCAGAGGCGCCCCTCCCGGCCCTCCTGTCGGTGACCTCCGGTGTCGTCGAGCCTCGCTACCCCACCTTCAAGGGGATCATGCAAGCCAAGAAGAAGCCCATCGACACGCTGACGGCCGCCGATCTCGGTTTCACCGCCGATCAGATCGGCGACACGGGCGCCGGGCAGAAGATCACTTCGGTGACTTCGGTCCCCGCCCGTGAAGCGGGAGAGATCGTTGAAGACGATGGCGAGGCGTATCTCAAGATCGTTGCCCTCCTCGAGCAAGCGAAGGTGATCTGATGACGACATGGGTATTCAGCGAAGAGATCGACGGACACGCCTCCGCATCCGCTCTTGAACTCCTGACCAAGGCCCGCACGTTCGGGGACACGACGGTGTTCCACATCGGTGACGGGTCGGATGCCGCGTACGCGGAGCTCGGCGCTCACGGCGCCACGACGGTGTACCACCTCGCGATCGGTGACCGTCTCCCTTCTGCTCCAGCCGCGGCCGCTCTGGCAGCGCTCGCTGAAGAACACGGTGCCGAACTGATCATGTTCGGCATGGGGAACACCGACCGCGACGTCGCAGGGCGACTCTCAGCGAGGATCGGTAGACCGGTCCTCGGGAACGCCGTCGATGTCTCGGTCGACGGAGCGGTGCGCGTCACCAGCGAGATCCTCGGCGGCGCTCAAGCCGTCGTCACCGAGACGACCGGATCCGCACCGGCGCTCGTGCTCGTCCGTTCGAAGGCGTTCCCCGCCGAGCCATCCGGGGAGGCCGTCCCAGAGGTCACGTCGGTTCCGATGCCCGACATCGGCCATGCGGGGTCCGCCGTCATCACCGAGTCACACGTTGAGGAGAGCGAGGGACCGGACCTCGAGGTGGCCGGTGTCGTCGTCGCAGGCGGCCGTGGCGTCGGCAGCGCCGAGAAGTGGTCCGTCGTCGAGGAATTGGCATCACAGCTCGATGCAGCGGTGGGAGCGACCCGGGCCGTCATCGACGCCGGGTGGGTTCCATCGAGGCTCCAGGTTGGACAGACCGGCAAGACGGTCAAGCCCGACGTCTACATCGCCGCCGGCGTATCCGGCGCGATGCAGCACCTCGTGGGCATGAAGGACGCCGGAACGATCATCGCGATCAACAAGGACGCCGAGGCCCCGATCTTCGCCGTGGCCGACCTCGGCATCGTGGGTGATCTCCACTCCGTCGTTCCAGAGCTCGTGGAGGCGTTGAAGGGCCGGTAGGCAAGGAAGTAGCAAGTAGATAGTTGAGAGACCCGAACGCCTTGCCCCGGCGCTGTCTTTCTACTTGCTACTCTCTACTGGACGGCAGGTCCCCGGGACCGAAGGAGTGAGGCAGCAGGTCTTCGAGGGTGTACTCGATAGGCTCACCGGCTTCGTCGGTGACGATCACACGGCGGACGTTGAACTCGCGCATCATCTGGCGACAGTTCCCACACGGAGTGCACCCGAATCCGTCGGGACAGGCGACGGCGATCGTGTCGATCTCGCGCACACCGGCCGCGGCGGCGGTCGTGATGGCATTCGCCTCGGCACAGATCGTGTGGTTGTACGCGGCGTTCTCGACGTTGCAGCCGGTGTACTCCGACCCGGTGGCCGCGACGACCACGGCGCCGACCCGGAACCCGCTGTAGGGCGAGTACGAATGCTCGGCCGCGTTTCGGGCTTCTGCGATGAGTCGTTGCAGTTCGTTCATGGCTCCAGCAGGGCTTCGATGAATGCTCTCGGTTCGAAGGGTACGAGGTCGTGGAGCCCCTCGCCAACACCGATGTACTTCACGGGGATGTCGAGTTCCTGTTCCACAGCGATCGCCACGCCGCCTCGTGAAGTCCCGTCGAGCTTGGTGAGGATGATCCCTGTGACGCCCACGGCTTCGGTGAAACTCCGTGCCTGGTTGATCCCGTTCTGGCCGGTGGTCCCGTCGAGGACGAGAAGAATCTCCCCGATCTCCCCCGCCTCACGGCGAAGCACGCGTGCCACCTTGCCGAGCTCATCCATGAGGTTCGTCTTCGAGTGCAGGCGGCCCGCCGTATCGACGAGCACGGCATCGGCACCGGAGTTCGCGGCCGTTCGGTACGCGTCGTAGGCCACAGCGGCGGGATCGGAGCCCGGCGCGCCGGAGACGACCTCAACCCCGACACGCTCGGCCCATGTGCGAAGCTGCTCATCGGCGGCGGCCCGGAACGTGTCGGCAGCTCCGAGGATGGCGGTTCGACCTCCTTCGCCGAGCAGACCGGCGATCTTCGCGATCGAGGTGGTCTTCCCGGTGCCGTTCACGCCGACAACGAGGATCACGGCGGGCCGTCCCTCGAGGTGCAAAGACCGATCGCGCCCCGACATCTGGCCAATCAGTGATTCTTCGAGCAAACGCCGTGCTGCATCGCCATCGTCTGGGCGTTGCTTCCGGACTTCATCAACGACGACCGAAGCCGTTGATACGCCGACGTCGGCCGCGATCAACGCCTCCTCTAGCTCACTCCAGAAGCTCTCGTCGAGGGTGTCGGATCCGAAGAGAACGCCGAGCCGACCGCTGATGGCCGATCGGGAAGCCGACAGCCTGGATCGCAGCCCTCTTTCCGGAGCTTCAACGCGGGGCGGCGTAGAGAGTCCCTTTTCGCGCGATCGCTTGACAACGACGAGCACAACGACCGCGATGATGGCGATCGCTACGACGAGCACGATCAAGAGATTGGTGTCCACCGATACTCCTTGCGGGCGGGATGACTAGACGGTGACTCTCGCCATACGTCGGGCGAGGACCTTTGATGACTCGCCGGGTTCCATCGTGACCCCGTACAGCATATCGGCGGCTTCCATCGTCTGTTGCTGGTGGGTGATGATCACCAGCTGTGCCGACGAACGCAGCGTGTCTACGAGCCTCAGGAAGCGATGGAGATTCGCGTCATCGAGCGCCGCCTCGACCTCATCGAGGACGTAGAAGGGACTCGGTCGGGCGCGAAAGACCGCGAACAAGAACGCGAGAGCGGCGAGACTTCGCTCTCCGCCGGAAAGCAGCGCGAGCCGACCAACCTTCTTACCGTGAGGTTGTGCCTCGACCTCGACACCGGACTCGAGCGGATGATCCGGATCGGTGAGGCGGAGCCGCCCCCGACCACCGGGGAACACCAGGGTGAAGTTCTCCTGGTACAGGGCCGAGATCTCCTCGAATGCGACCATGAACAGGGCCTCCATCTCCGCGTCGAGTGCGGCGATGACCTTCCCCAATTCGCTGCGCGATTCCTCAAGGTCGACGAGTTGCTCATCGAGGAGAGCCACGTCACCCGCCAGGTCCTCGTACTCGGCCGCAGCCAACGGATTGATGGGACCCATCCTCCGAAGATCGGCTTCGAGGCTGGCGAGGCGCTCCGACGGGACAATCCCTTCTGCGAGTTCCGGTTGAGGTGCACCGAGCGCCTCGTCGAGTGATGCGTCCGCGTCTCGCCGCAAACCTTCCTCACTCGACTCGATGCGGATACGGATCTCCGCCAGCTCGACGGCGAGGATCGACAGCCGTTCCTTCGCCGTCGAGATCGCCCCTTCGAGTTGTTCGCGGCGCTGTTCTGCGCTGGTAAGAGCTTCAGAGACATCACCGACCTCGAGGCGGAGTATCCGCTGCCGGTCGCGCAATTCGGCGATGTGCCGCTGAGCAAGAGCGGTCACCCGGGTGGATCGGGTTTCGATCCTCGACAGCTGATCGATGCGGGGGTCGTCTTCGGGGAGTAGGTCGAGTTGGCCCAACTCCAATCTGACGCGTTCGAGTCTCCGCTGCAGCAGTGCCCTCCGCTCGGAGACTCCTGCAAGCTCGGCGGTCGACTCTTCCCTTCGCCGACGAGCATCGTCCCTGCGCGTGGTCACTTCTTCTCGGCGTCGATTGAGCGCCTCCCAGGCGGCCTGTCGAACTGCCTCCTCCCCTTCGAGCTCAGCGATCCGCTCGCGCACCTCGGCGATGCGTTCCTCTCGCGCACCCTCGGCCTCCCGGAGGGCCTTCATTCGGGTGTCGAGCCGTTCGCGCTCAGCCTCACCCTCGGCCCGAGCACGACCGATCAGAGCCAGCGCTTCGGTGTGGCCGGCGATCCTGGCCTCGAGCGCCTCGAGATCATCAAGTGCCGCCCGTTCGATCCGCCGCGCCGTTTCGAGATCCCGTCGGGCGGCGGTTCGGCGGCTCTCCGTGCGGGATCGCTCGCGCTCGCCGATCTCGAGCTGCACGCGAGCCGCTTCAAGGGCGGCGAATCCGGTCCCATCTGGTTGTGCAACGTGCATCCCGGATGCGGCGATCACGTCACCCTCGGGAGTTACCGCGCGGAGATGCGGATAGCGTTCAACGACTCGCCACGCCGCTTCCCATCCGGCGGTGAAGACGACGTCACCGAGGAGCGCTTCGGCGACCTCACGATCGGCCTTGACCCCGAGCAGATCGACCAGAGCGTCCAGACCAAGCTCGGCCGCGGCGGCCCGTGCGGAGATGTCTGCCGATGGCTGCGGGGTGACGAGTGAAACGCCACCCAATCCGTTCGACTTCAGATCACCCGCGAGGTCGTGGATTGTTGCCCGATCAACGGTGAGGAAGGCATCGGCCCATGGGCCGAGTGCTCGATCGACCGCGTCCGCGAGATCTGCCGGGGCGTCCAGGGTTGCCGCAACGGCTCCCCTGACCCCGTCCCGATCTTCGGTCATCGTTCGGGCAGCCGGGTCTCCGATACCCGCGATGGCGGCCTCGTGCGCCTCGACGCGAGCCTCAGCCGCGGCGACGGCGAGCAGCACGTCGGTGTGTTGCTGATCAGCGTCTTGCCACCGTCCTTCGACGTCGGAGCGGTGATCCCTGGCCTCTTCGTAGGTGCGTTGCGAGGCCGTCACCTCGGAGTCGGCCCGCTGAATCGACCGATTCAGATTGACGCTCTCGGTTGTCTCCTCCTCGAGTCGATCGACGACGACGCTCCGCCGCGCCCGGATGGACTCGAGCTCTCGCCCGTCGCGTTGCGATGCGTTCTCGAGCGCCCTGAGATCACCGCGGAGGTTGGCGACGAGGCCTTCGGCCGGAAGCTGGACCTGTTCGGCGAGCGACCGCTCCTCGTCTTCCAGAGCTTGCAGGGCGACGGATCGGCGTTCTGCCTCGTCGGCGAGCCGGAGTTCCGCATCTGCCGCTTCGTCGATGCCGGTGACGAGCTCGATCTCTTCACGGGAGAGGTCGCCGCGTCGCTCTTCGGCTCCCTCGATTCTGCCTTCGACCCCGACGCGTCGCTCACGCGCAACGAGTCCGTACCGGCGCAAACGCTCCACGACCGTTTCGAGGCGTGCTGCCGCGGTCGTATCGCGTTCGAGCGATGCCCCCACTTCGCCGGCGGAGGATCGAAGTCCGGTGAGTTCGGTCAGCAGGCCCTCCAGCGCTTCTTCATCGGAGTCGAGCGCTTCCGTAAGCGTTACCTGTTCGGTCGTGGCCTTCGCGTTCCTGGACCGTAGATCACGGATCGCCTCACCCCCGAGCCACAGCCGGAGTGCCCTTGCTTCAGATTTCACCGCTCCGTGCCGGGCAGCAGCGTTCGCCTGGCGTTTCAAGGGTCGCAGCGCTCGACGCTTCTCGACAAGGATGTCGTTGAGACGGTTGACGTCCTGGTCGGTCGAACCGAGTCGGCGAATCGCCCGATCGCGGCGACTCCGGTGCTTCGTGATGCCCGCAGCTTCCTCGATGACGGCGCGGTGTTCGTCGGGTCGCGCCGTGAGAACCGAGCCGATCTGTCCTTGGGAGACCAGCACGTGCTGATGACGCCCAACACCACCGTCGGAGAGCAGTTCCTGAATGTCGAGAAGCCGGCACGGCGTTCGATTCATCTCGTACTCAGAGGTTCCATCCCGATAGAGCCGGCGGGTGATGGTGATCTCGTTGAGGTCAACCGGGAGGAAGCCGTCGCTGTTGTCGAAGGTGAGCGACACCTCGGCGCGAGACAAGGCGGGGCGGGTCGCCGTGCCTGCGAACACGACGTCTTCCATCTTCTCGGTTCGGAGCGTGCTGGTGGCTTGTGTTCCCATCACCCATGCGATGGCATCAAGCAGGTTGGACTTCCCTGCGCCGTTCGGCCCCACCACGACGTTGACCCCGGCATCGAATTCGAGCCGAGTGCGGTCGGCGAAGGACTTGAAGCCGACGAGCGCGAGTTTCTTCAGCAGCACGGTGAACGAGCATACCAGCGCGAATTACATGGTTGTGAGTATCGAGAGCGCAGCGCTCGGTGCTCGGTGCTCAGTACTCGGTACTCAGTACGTCTTCCAGGGCGACCCGCGCTGCGTCCTGTTCGGCTCGCTTCTTCGACGTTCCGGTTCCCGTTGCGAGGTCGTCTCCCGTGGAAGACACGGTTGCCGTGAACTGCCTGGCATGCTGCGGCCCGGTTTCGGTGACGGTGTACTCGACGTCTCGTCCGGTCGCGACAAGAACCTCTTGAAGCCGGGTCTTGTGGTCGCGGCCTCCGGGGGTGTCGGCCCTCTCGGCGATCATCGGCGCCCAGTACTTCTGTACGATCTGCTCGACTCGCTCGGCGCCGGCATCGAGGAACACGGCAGCCAGCAGGGACTCAACCACATCGGAGAGGATCGATTGCTTCTCTCGCCCGCCGGTGAGTTCCTCTCCCCGACCAAGCCTGACCAGTTGGGGGATGCCCCAAACGCGTGCGACCGACGCCAATGCCGGTTCGGCTACGACGCCCGCCCGCAGAAGCGTCATCTCTCCTTCGGTCGCCTCCGGGAATTGCTCGTAGAGGTATCGCGTGACCGTCATCTCGAGCACGGCATCGCCGAGAAACTCGAGCCGCTGGTAGTCCACAACGCCCGGATGTTCGGAGGCGTATGAGCCGTGGGTCAGCGCCGTCGCGAGCAGCCTGTCGTCACCGACTCGATACTCGAACGCGGCTTCGAGGCGTTCGGCGGCGTCTGTGGGATCGGGCACTACGCCGCTCATCCGCGAGCGCGTCCTATTCCGTCTGCGATGAGCTCGACGAGACCGCGTTCAGCGCCCTCGGCTGCCATCGCAACGGCATTCCCGATCGCCCGGTGTGAGCTGGCCCCATGCGCGATCACCACGACACCCTTCGTCCCGACGAGATGGGCTCCACCGATGCTCTCCGGGTCGATCAGCTGACGAAGCTCCATGAACGCCGGCATGAGTTCAGCGAGCGCTGCCTGGTACTTCTCGGCCTGCATCGCCTCGAGGAGGTACCGGAACAGGGCACGGCTCGTTCCCTCACCGGTCTTCAGGAGAACGTTCCCGGTGAAGCCGTCTGTGACGAAGACGTCGGCGCGGTTTCGTCCGAGATCTCGCCCTTCGACGTTCCCGACGAAATTGATCCCATCGGCTGCGGCGAGGAGAGCGTATGCTTCCTTCTCGAGGCTTCTGCCCTTGCCGGCCTCTTCGCCGATGTTGAGCAATCCGACCCTGGGATCCCCTGCATCCAGGAAGACCTTGGCCACGGCGCTTCCCATCACTCCGAACTGTGCCAGGTGGAGGGGCCGAACGTCGAGGTTGGCGCCCACATCGAGAGCTACCTCGCGAGTGGGGAATACGGAGGCGATGGCGGGTCGCGAGACCCCCTTCAGTCGACCGATCACGAACGCTGCTGCTGCGAGGGCGGCACCGGTCGAACCGGCCGAGACGACGGCTTCGGCCTCGCCCTCCTTGACGAGACGGGCGGCCACCATGATCGAGGAGTCCTTCTTCTCACGCACGGCATGCGCGGGATCCTCATGCATCTCGACGGCCTCGCCGGCGTGAACGACGGGGAGATCAGCGTCGAATCGATCGAGAACGGGAGCGATCTTCGATCGATCGCCGACGAGCACGACGTCAACGCCGTCCGCTGCTGCGTCGATCGCTCCGCGAACAATCTCGTCCGGAGCGTGATCACCGCCCATCGCATCCACGACGACTCTCGCCATCGCTCTGTCAGACTTCTGCGATGATCTCGCGACCGTTGTAGCTACCGCACTCCTGGCACACGCGGTGCGGAATGTGCTTGGCGCCACACTGTGCGCATGTGGCCAAAGTGGGGCTGGACACCTTCCACTGTGCCTTGCGCCGGCGGGTACGGGACCGCGACATCTTCTTCTTCGGGACGGCCATCAGGGGAACCTCGTTTGCTTCGTCAATCCTCGGGCGGGAGAAGGTCGCGCAGTACGGCGAATGGTGAGCCGGTGTCGTCCGAATCGCTCGGGGAATCGGTATTCAAGCCTGTTTCCGGTGTAGTCACAACTCCCACGCAGGAATCCTCGCAGATCGGGAGCAGCGGCAGACCGAGCAACGTCTCGTCGCGAAGGAAGGATTCCAGGTCGATCGTGGTTCCTTCGATCGGATATGCGTCCTCTCCCGGGCCGACTTCGAACAACCCCGTGACCGGGTTGCAGCCGTCATCGATGAAGTCGGTGAGACACCGACGACAGGTGTGTTCGACGGCGTAGCACACCTCGCCGCGCACGAGGATCCCGCCGGGCACCGGTCCGATCGAGAGGTGCGCGACCAGGGCCGGTTCAGCCAGGATTCGACTCATTTCAAGCGCCCAGTCCACAACAACGTCGATCACGACAGGGCGAGCAGGAACGTCCCGACCCAGGAGGTCAGAGACGTCGACGAGAAAAGGCGAGCGATTCATGGGAAAAGGGTATTCGGTATTCGGTATTCCGTCGTTTGAACAAGACGGTTGCCGGGATTCACGGAGCTCTTCTTATTCCTACCGACTACCGACTACCGACTACCGAGT
>JAUVNV010000120.1 GCA_030599515.1 Acidimicrobiia bacterium | reverse complement strand
TCGGTACTCGGTAGAGAGTCTGCTACACCCTGGACCGGATACCGGATACCGGATACCGGATACCGGATACCGGATACCGGATACCGGATACCGGATACCGGATACCGGATACCGGATACCGGATACCGACAGAGAGTAGGGAGACCGGAGTTCCCACACCCACTCGTCGCCCCTTCAGCATCTTCCACGATTGCAGGTCCCCGTGGTACCTTTACCGGGGAAGGAAACATGACGTCGACTCGGCGACGCCTAAACGCGTTCGTGTACACCAGATGACCAACCAGGACAACACCCAAGAGGACATGCGGGATCTCGTCCCCCGCGAGGTCCCGAAACGGCTCCCGTACATGCCCGGGATCGACGGCCTGCGCGCCATCGCCGTGATTGCCGTCATCCTGTACCACGCCGAGTTCGGCTTCATCCCGGGTGGGTTCCTCGGCGTTGAGGTCTTCCTCGTCATCAGCGGCTACCTCATCACGTCGCTGTTGATACTCGAACGGGTCCGCACCGGCACGATCGACCTGAAGGAGTTCTGGACCCGACGGGCCCGCCGTCTCCTGCCGGCACTGACGGTGCTGCTGTTCCTCATCGTGACGGGCGCCGTGTTGTTCGCCCGGGACGCGCTGTTCCGCCTCAACCAGGACGTACTCGGCGCCCTCACCTATTCGACGAACTGGGTGATGATCTTCCGCCAGGAGTCGTATTTCGAGGCCTTCGCCCGCCCGCCGCTCCTCCGGCACCTCTGGTCGCTCGCCGTCGAGGAGCAGTTCTACATCTTCTTCCCGTTGATCTTCGCGGGGTTGATGCTGCTGCTCTCCCGGCGCTCGACCGGCTACGGGCAGACGGCGCGACGGTTCATGGGCATCGCGGCAGTCGGGGTCGTCGCCTCGACGGCGTTGATGTGGTTGCTCTACGTGCCATACGAGGATCCGTCCCGCGTCTACTTCGGAACGGACACGCGGGCCGCCGGTCTCCTCATCGGTGTGGCGCTGGCGTTCGCGTGGCAGCCGTGGCGATTCAGGAAATCCCTGACCGGACGAGGCAAGACCATCCTGAACGTCACCGGCTTCACCGCTCTCGGATTCCTGACACTCATCCTGTTCACCCTCGGCGAATACGACATCTTCCTCTATCGCGGTGGCTTCCTCCTCGTCTCGATCCTCACCGCGCTCGTCATCGCCGTAACCGTCCACCCGCAGGGCGCCCTCAATCCGGTGCTTGGGAACGGTCCGCTCGTCTGGGTCGGCAAGCGCTCGTACGGGCTCTATCTCTACCACTGGCCGGTGTTCATGCTCATGCGCCCGGGGATCGATGTCCCGTGGGGTAGATGGCCGACCCTCGTTGCCCAGGTCGCGCTCACGGTCGCGATCACGGAGGCCTCCTATCGGTGGATCGAGCAGCCCATCCGCAGGCGCGGGTTCAAGCCATGGATCGCATGGGTCACCGAACCGCTGCGGCGCCGCTCACCTCAGGCGGCCGCGATGTGGCCGGTCGTCGCCGGGGTCTTTGTGCTCGGTCTCACGATCGGCCTGATCCAGGGCTCCTCCACACCTCCCCCGGCCGAGGAGATCGCGGCCTCCCCTGTTGAGGCCCCTGCCGTAGCCGACACGACGCCCACGACCGGGGCTCCACCTACGACCGGGGCCCCACCCACGACCGGGAACACACCCGGGCCGGAGACACCGCCGGCCACGACCATCCCGGCTCCCCCGGCGGTGACTCCGCCACCGGTCATGATCGGGGATTCGGTCATGCTTGGAGCAAAGACCGGCCTCCAGGACTCGGTTGAGGATGCCCGGGTCGACGGCTCCGTGAGCCGGCAAATGAAGCAAGTACCTGCCGTCATCACGCAACTCCGGACGGAGGGTCCGTTCGGGGACGTCGTCGTTCTGCACCTCGGAACGAACGGGTTGTTCAACTCGACACACTTCGACGACGTCATGGCGTCCCTCGCCGACGTCGACCGCGTCTACTTCGTCAACGCGAGCGTGCCGCGTCGCTACGAAGGATCCGTCAACAGCGCCCTCGCGGCCGGTGTCGAACGATGGGACAACGCGTTCCTGATCGATTGGCACAATGCGGCCGAGGGCCACTCCGAGTACTCCGGCCAGGATGGTGTTCACCTGACCAGCGCGGGCATCGAGGCGTACTCCGCATTGATCGCCGGAACGATCAACCGTTGACGCGACGGGCGAGAGCGGCCATACTCGTCGCTCCATGACCGACTCAACGACCACCACGATCATCATCACCTAGGCGCACACGAATCCGTGTGCGCCCGTAGCCCTCCGCCCGGCGGAGGGTTTTCTCTATCCGGAGCAGAACCATGACGACCATCGAGATCTACGACACGACCCTCAGGGATGGCACGCAGCAAGAGGGCATCTCACTGACGGTGGGAGACAAGCTGGCGATCAGCCGCCTCCTCGACGAGCTCGGGGTCGCGTACATCGAAGGTGGGTGGCCCGGGTCGAACCCGAAGGACGATGAATTCTTCCAGCGGGCACACACCGAACTCGACCTCGACACCGCGACCCTCGTCGCATTCGGATCGACGCGCCGCCCCCGAGGGTCTGCCGCCGACGATCTGCAACTGGCTGCGCTGGTCGACGCCGACACCGAGGTCGTGTGCCTCGTCGGCAAGTCCTGGGACTACCACGTCGAACATGCCCTCCGCACAGAACCCCAAGAGGCTCTTGCGATGATCTCCGACTCGGTCGAGTACCTTCGATCCGTCGGGCGGAGGGTCTTCTTCGATGCCGAGCATTTCTTCGACGGCTACAAAGCCAATCCCGAATTCGCAGTCGCAACGCTGCGGGCCGCCGTCAACGCAGGAGCCGAGCGTCTCGTTCTCTGCGACACGAACGGGGGCACGCTCCCCCACGATGCGGGGCGGATCGTCGGAGAGGTTGCCGAGATGATTCCGGATGCGGTGCTCGGGTGCCACTTCCACAATGACTCAGGAACCGCTGTCGCCAACAGCCTGGCCGCGGTGAACGCGGGGGTCGCACAGGTGCAGGGCTGCGTCAACGGGTACGGTGAGCGAACCGGCAACGCCGACCTATGTTCGGTGATCCCCAACCTCTCGCTCAAGATGGGACACGAGACGGTCCCGCCCGATCGGCTGCCCCGTCTGGCCCGGGTCTCCCATCACATCGCGGAGTACGTCAATCTCACGCTGGATGATCACCTGCCGTTCGTCGGAACGTCGGCTTTCACGCACAAGGCCGGCTTGCACACGTCGGCTCTGGCTCGTCGCCCGGATGCGTACGAGCATCTTCCTCCGGAGTCCGTGGGGAACACGACCCGGATGGTCGTCTCGGAACTCGCGGGACGGTCGACGATCCTGGCAAAGGCGCAGGAGACCGGCCTCGACCTCTCCTCCGAAGAAGCACAGGCGATCGTGGATCGGATCAAGACACTCGAGCACGAGGGGTACCACTTCGAAGCCGCTGGGGGTTCATTCGAACTGCTTGCACGCGAGGCACAGGGGTGGAAGCAGCCGTTCTTCGAACTGGAGTCCTACCGGGTCTTCGTCGAGCATCGAGACGGTGAAGTCACCGCCGAGGCGACAGTGAAGGTCCATGTGAATGGAACGCGCGTCGTGACTACGAGCGAGGGCGACGGTCCGGTTGCGGCCATCGACGGGGCGCTTCGCTCCGCCCTCTGCGACGCCTACCCACATCTTGCCGACATCCATCTGACCGACTATCGCGTCCGCGACCTCGACTCGTCCGACGGGACCGCGGCAAGGGTTCGCGTCCTCTGCCGCCACAGCGACGCCGACGGCTCCTGGGGCACGGTAGGGGTACACCAGAACATCATCGATGCGTCGTGGAAAGCGGTGTGTGAAGGCATCGTTGTTGGGCTGTTGAGGTCCAGTAGCAAGTAGCAAGACACAAGACACAAGTAGCAAGACCGAAGTGTGTCTTATGTCTTACGTCTTGTGTCTTACGTCTTGTGTCTATTTGGCTCACGGGTGGGTCGGGCCGGTACACTGCCCAAGGATCTAACGGGACATGCGAAAGGTGACACGATGAAGAGAACGAAATGGCTCATGTTCCTCGCCGTCTTTGCCCTTGTGGTGGCGGCCTGCGGATACAGTGACACCAGCAGCAACACAACAGCCGCGCCCAGTGACGGCGGTGGCGACGTCGGTGGCGCCGCGCACGGACAGGAGCTCTTCAAAAGCACGTGTACTGGGTGTCACGGTCAGAACGCCGAAGGCATCGACGGCCTCGGCACCGACATGCACGACAACGAATTCATCCAGTCGCAGTCGAACGCGGATCTGATCGTGTTCATCGCTGTCGGCCGGTCCACAACAGATCCCGACAACACGACCGGAGTCGACATGCCGCCGAAGGGTGGCAACTCGTCCCTCACGGACTCGGATCTCGCAGACATCGTCGACTACCTCAGGACCCTGCAGTAGATCCAACCGGACACCAAGACCGATCGATGAGGCGGCCGCTCTTCGGAGCGGTCGCTTCGCGTTCCCCTCACTCGGAGCATGCACAGGGCCTTCCGGCCCTGTAATTTGAGGAATGCCCACTACGAAATTAGGGTTGCCGCATGGGAGAAGATCCAGAGACGTCCTCGTCCGAATCAAGAGAGTCCACCGGCCGCTCGATCGCATCGATGCTCGGACCGTTCGGTGCCAAGAAGAACATCGACGGGAGGTTCACACTCCTCCAGGTGTGGTTGAAGGTTGCCGTCATCGTCTTCTACATCGTGGTCGCCACGGTCTGGTTCCCCTCTTGGCTGATGAAGCCGAACTCCCTCGCCGTCATACGTGACCTGTACTCGGGCCTCATGTCGCCCGACACCTGGAGTACGATCTTGAGCCTCATCGTCTCGGGTGTCTGGTTCGTGGCCCTGGCAATCGGACTCGGGGCCATGCGAGTGGCTCAGCAGCACCGCTACATCTGATGCAGCCCCTGCGCTTCTACGACGAGAACATCCCGTGCCTCGCGGCATGTCCCGTCCACACCAACGCCGGGGCGTACGTCGCGGCGATCGCCGACGGCGACGACGAGTTCGCCTACCTGACCGCACGGCTACCGAATCCGTTCGCCTCTGTCTGCGGCCGGGTGTGCGCCGCCCCCTGTGAAGACGCCTGCCGGAGAGGAGAGATCGACACACCGATCGCCATCCGTGCCCTCAAACGCTTCGTCACCGAAAAGTACGGTGTCGAAGCCGGGAGCGACACATGGCGTTCCGTTGCTGAACACAAGGGTGAGAAACGCAAACAGAGCATCGGCATCGTCGGGGGCGGACCGGCTGGAATGGCCTGTGCCCACGACCTCGCTCGCCTCGGCTACCCCGTCACCGTCTATGAGGCAACGGCTCAATTGGGCGGCATGATGGTGCTCGGCATCCCCGAGTACCGCCTCGATCGCGACCTCCTCAATGCCGAACTCGATGCCATCGTCAGCCTCGGTGTCGACGTCCACCTCAACACCCAACTCGGCGTGGACGTGCAGTTCGACGAACTCCGAGAACGCCACGATGCTCTCTTCCTCGCGATTGGCGCCACCCTCGGCCGTGGACTCGACATCGAGGGTCATGAAGCCGACGGGGTCCTGAAGGCCATCGAGTTCTTGATCAACGTCAACCAGGGCTACCACGTCGACGTGGGTGAGCGTGTCCTCGTCATCGGCGGCGGTGACGTCGCCATGGACGCAGCGCGGTCGGCGTTGCGCCGCGAGGACTACGCGGAGGCCCGGGCCACCGATCCCGACGACCAGGATCCAGAGATGATGGTCGAGGCGCTCGACGTTGCAAGATCTGCCGCCAGAGAGGGAGCGGCGAACGTGACCGTCTTCTCGCTCGAGTCCGAAGAAGAGATGCCTGCTTCACCATTCGAACTCGAAGAGGCAGCGGCGGAGGACATCACGTTCATCCACCGGCGCGGCCCCGCCAGGATCCTCACCGAAGACGGGAAGGTCGCCGGACTCGAAACCATCGGAGTCCTGTCGGTATTCAACGAGGAAGGGCGTTTCGCCCCCAAGTTCGACCCCGACGATCTGCAGTCATTCGAGGCGGACACGGTGATCCTCGCGATCGGTCAGGCCATCGACCTCGAGGCTCTCGGGGACTCGGGGCCGGAGATCTCTCCCCGCCGCACCATCGCAATCGACGAGTCGACCCTGAAGACGTCCCTCGACAATGTGTGGTCCGGAGGAGATGCGGCACGCGGACCGAGGACGCTCATCGATGCGATCGCCGACGGCCGCATCGTTGCGGCCGACATCCACCGAACCTTCACCGGGGACGAGCCGCCGGAGGTCGAAGGGCAGCTCGTCGAACTCTCCCAATTCCATCGTCTCGACGACACGTTCGATCGTGTCGACCGGATTCCCGTTCCCGTGCTCGCGACCGACCGTCGCATGGGTCTGAGTGAGGTTGAGCTCGGATTCACCGAGCAGCAGGCACGATGCGAGGCCGCCCGCTGTCTACGGTGCTTTGCCAACATCGAACTTGACGTCGACGCCTGCGTCCTCTGCGCATTGTGCGTCGACGTCTGCCCTCTGAATATCATCTCCCTGGTCCCCTCCGAGGAGATCGGTGAGAAACCGGGCGCTACGGCGTTGTTGCTCGACGAGACTTCGTGCATCCGTTGCGGCTTGTGTATCGAACGTTGTCCACCCAACGCATTCTCAATGGCAGTGTGGTCGGGGATAGGAGTGCCCACGTGAAAACCTCTGAGCGAATACGAAGGTCGATGATCGGTAGTTCGTTCTTCCGCTCCCCGGACCGGGTGACGGAGAGAGATCGCGCGGCCGGTCACTGGTCGAACTTCCTCCTCCACCTCTATCCGGTGAGGGTGCGCAAGGTCGAGATCACGTTCAAGTACACGGCATTCCTCGGCGTTGCCTCGGTCGTGCTGTTCGGAATTCTGACCGTCACGGGGATCTTCCTGATGTTCTTCTACGTGCCCTCACCGGCCAACGCATACGGGGACATCCAGACGATTCAGAACGAAGTGGCGTTTGGTCAGCTCCTCCGCAACGCCCACCGCTGGGCTGCCCACCTCATGGTCCTCGCCGTGGCGGCGCATCTCGCACGCGTGTTCTACCGGGGTGCCTACAAGCCGCCGAAGGAGTTCAACTGGGTGATCGGCGTGGTACTCCTCGTTCTCACGCTGCTGCTCTCGTTCACCGGCTACCTGCTGCCCTGGGACCAGCTGGCGTACTGGGCGGTGACCGTCGGAACGGCAATGGCCGCCTGGGTGCCCCTTGTCGGTGACCAGATTCAGGAGCTCATGCTCGGTGGGCCGACGGTCGGTTCCGCAACACTCCTCCGTTTCTACGTGCTCCACGTCGCGGTGCTGCCGGTGGCTCTGGTCAGCGTGCTCACCGTCCACATCTGGCGCTGGCGCAAGGATTCGATGCTGACAATGGATTCCGAGCAGGGAGACACCGATGCTTGACCCCGACCCCAGGATCATCGGCGATAAGCGACTGCTGGGCGTCGTACCCGGCAAGCCACCCGTCGGTGACCGCAAGGAACCCGCCGAAGAAGAGACCGTCATGGTGTGGCCGAATCTCCTCGTCCGCCACGCCGTCGCGGCCCTCGTAGTGATAGCCATCGTGATGGTGATCGCCGTGTTCTTCGACGCGCCGCTCCGCGAGATCGCGAACCCCACGAACACACCGAACC
>JAUVNV010000169.1 GCA_030599515.1 Acidimicrobiia bacterium | reverse complement strand
GTGACGACGATCTGCCCATCGTCGCTGATCGCGCCGGCCGCGTCACCAGTGAACGTGAACGCGGTCGGGTCACCATCGGGAACGGTCTGCTTCTCAACAATGATCGTCCCCAACTCCGGCGGCGGTTGTTTCGTGTTGGTGAAGGTGCAAATGACCGTCTCGCCGGCTTCGAGGTTGAACGTCGCCGTGGCGGTGCCGACGTCACCCGTCGAGTTCCCATCGTTACAGCTGATCGACGTGAGATCCCATCCGCCGGGCACGGTCTCGGTCGACGAGTAGGTGCCGGCATCGAGATCGGTGACGACGATCTGCCCATCGTCGCTGATCGCGCCGGCCGCGTCACCAGTGAACGTGAACGCGGTCGGGTCACCATCGGGAACGGTCTGCTTCTCAACAATGATCGTCCCCAACTCCGGCGGCGGAGGCGTGCGGCCGCACGTCTTGTCTCCGCTCGGCAGGTGGATGATGAACTGGAAGTCCCAGATTCGGCGCTGGGGCGGTTGCGGATTCCCCGATTCGCCGTAACCCCAGTCTGCTGGGAGGGGGTCGTTGCGTATGTAATCCGCACCGACCTTCGTGTACAGGTTGAACAGGTCAGAGCAGGACGCGTGGATGTTGGAGATCGTCTCTCCCTCGACCGTCACGGTCAGCCCATCCTGATCTCCTGTGCCAAAAACAATGGGCCCCGCGCCGGTCTCCGCATCATTCGCGAACGTGATGACGTAATCGACTGGATGTCCGGCGTTAGCTGGAGGCACCGCGCCCGGCGCGATCGCAAGCGCTGCAAACAGCATCAATGTCGCCAGCGCGACGATCAAGATTCTTCGGACATGCCCGTTGCCTGAACGGGTAAGTGTTGCAGGGAGCACCTGCCACCTCCACCTCTCGTTACGGAGTCGCCGTGGCGATCTCCGCCGCTATTACGCCTAGCCCCGGCGTCACAGCGGCTATTTCCTTTTGTACTCGGTCGGCGGTGGAGCGGGTGCTCATCCGTCAGCCGGAGTTGCTGTACCCATGCAAACCCATTCTCGGCGTACCGGTGATGGGTCGTATGGCGCAGTTCCTCTTCCTGCAACCCTACGCCTACCCAGAGTGGTGAGCAAGGGCGCTCCGAGTAGCCACCGCAGTGACTAGTTCCTCGGCTGTGACCGAGATGGCGGACGAGTCTCGACGGAGAGCGATGAGCGCCGCTTCGCGCAGGACTCCCGATAGGTCGGCGAAGGACATTCCGTCGGTCGTGCTCACGAGATCATCCAGATCTACGTCGTCACCGAACGGCACGTCGGAGATGTCGAAGAACGCCCGGCGGGCCTCAGGAGCGGGGAGGCCCAGGCGGAGGTGGACCTCGAGACGGCCCGGGCGCAGGAGCGCAGGGTCGACGAGATCGCGCCGGTTCGTGGCGCCGATGACAAAGACGTCACCGCGATCGGAGACGCCGTCCATCTCCGTGAGGAGAGCCGCTACGACCGAGTCGGTCACCGAGTTCGTAGAGTTCCCTCGCACCGGGGCGAGAGCATCGTTCTCGTCGAAGAAGAGGATTGCCGGTGCGACGGCCCTCGCCCGGGAAAACACCTCGCGCACGGCCCGCTCCGATTCGCCAACCCACTTGTCGAGGAGTTCCGCTCCTTTGATGGGGAAGAACGCCGCTCCGGACTCGTGGGCGAGGGCACGGATCACATAGGTCTTCCCCGTTCCCGGCGGCCCGTACAGGAGGAGGCCTCTCGGCGGTTCGATGCCCAGTCGAGTGAAGCGGTCGGGGTCCTGCATCTGCCAGATCACCGACTCGGTGAGGCGCTGCTTCACACCGGTGAGGTCGGCGACCCGGTCGAATCCGTAGCCCGGGATCTCCCCGGACGACGTCGTCCCCAACGACGGAGTCGTCCCGTCGATGGCGTCCTGGACGGCGTCCTGGTCGACGGGTTCGCCCGATCTTGCGGCACCGGCGGAGGCCTGGAGAACCGCCGAGACGATGTCGGCCCCGGAGAACCCGGCCGTCCGCGCTGCGACGTGTGCGTAGTCGATCTCTCCGGTCGGAACCCGGGCCAGCGCCGCTTCGAAGAGGAGGCGCCGGCGTTCGAGGTCCGGTGGGGGCACCGTGAGAGAGCGAGGGAGCAGGGGGTGCTTCGCCAGATCGTCGCCGAGCGTCGCTGTCGAGTGGACGCCGAGCACGCACGCCATGCCGGGGCGTTGGGCGACGGCGTCGAGAAACCACCGCATGATCGCCGCGACCTGGTTCTTGAACATTCCCTCAGCTCCCGCAACCGCATCGAGACGATCGATGAAGAGGACGACCGGCGGATCGGTGTCCTTGACGGCCCGTTCGAGGAGTGTCAGGAGCCGTTCGGGTTTGAACACGAGGTCGAGTGAGACTTCGCGGACCTCGACGCCAACCACGCCGGCGGCAGCGGCAACCAACTCCGATCGGCCGCAGCCGGCCGGTCCTTCCACGATCACGCCGGCAACCGCAGGCAGACCCCAGGATCCCGGCAGGTCGGACCGGGAGGTCAGCAGGGTCAACCACCCGACCAGCGTGTCGAGTTCGGTGTCGAGACCTGCAAGGAGCGCATCGGCGGTCGAGAGCGGTTCGCCCGGCGGACGCCCCTTCGGTTGTGGCGCCACGTCGGGCGCCGTGTCCTCCGTGTCGTGAACGACGGTACGGTCGCCGACGGTCCCTGCCGGGCCGGGTGTCACGGATACGACGCGAGCTTCGTGTTCTTCTTGATCGTCCTCACCGTACGTCCCGTGGACGATGACCCGGTCGCCGATCGTGACGACGTGGCCCTGGAGCGAGCGTGCGAGGTGGCGAGCATCGAGGCCGTCTATACCCGATACGACGACCCGTCGCGCCTGCGGGATGATGGCTCGGCCGACGTCAGCCGAGTCACCGATGGACATGCCGGCGTTGTCAAGTGTCTTTGGTCCGACCGTGAGTGCGTTGGGTCCGGACACTTCCCCCGGCATGACAAGGCAGTGGGTCTTGCCGAGCGACACGACGCCGCCACCGGGAAGACCCATTGCGGCGAGCAGGGCGGCGTCGGCGCGTGCGACGGGATCGGAGCCCGGCTTGATGATGAAGCGCATCCCACAAAGGTAGCGTGGTGTCATGAGCGACACGCCAACGTTCGAAGACTTCGAGGCACTCGGGTTACGGGCCGGGACGATCGTGAGAGCCGAGCCGAACGATGGGGCACGAGACCCTGCCTACCGCGTGTGGATCGATCTCGGTGATGATGATCAGGTCCAGTCGTCGGCGAAACTGACCGACCGGTACACACCCGAGCAACTCATCGGCCGGCAGGTGGTCGTCGTCACCGGTTTCGGACCGCTGCGGGTGGGTGGGTTCCGTTCCGACGTGCTCATTCTTGGTGTGCTCACCGATGACGGAGTGGTGTTGCTACGGCCGGATGAACCGGTGCCCCCGGGGACGACGGTCGCGTAGTCACGCGAGGGTCGGCACGGGGTGGATTGGGAGCGATAGGGGTCCGGTGCTCTGGACGATGTGGACTCCGGGGCGGTTCATCCAGCGCCAGATCAGCTGCACTTCTTCTGCGACCGCCACCGATCCGGGAACCTGGGGGATGGATTCGACTGGATCCTCCATGGCGACGAGTGGGAGTGATGACCTCGCGTTCCAGGACGCGACGAGGTGACCGTGCCTCACGACGATCCCGTCACCGTTCCCGTCTTCGGCCCAGAGCGTGCCGGCCGCTACCAGCGCGTGCCACGAGCGGCGATGCTCGATGGCTCGGCCGAGCGATTGGTGTCGATCGCGCACCTCGGCTGCGTCCTCGTAGCGCTTCGCTTCAGCGAGGTGCGCCATGCGGTCGCGCAGAGCATCGAGGAGCAGCGCCGGGGTCTCTGTTACGCCGGCGCTCACGCGGTCGGTGACCTCGCGATATTCATCGTCGGCGAGAGAGCCGTCACACGGGCAGAGCGCCCGTCCGAGTTGAGCGAATGAACACGCTGCGGGTCGTTTCGTTCCCGTGCCGTTGCAGCGTCGGATGGGGGCTGCATCCCAGATGGCATGGACGACGGTCTCTGCCGCTTGTCGAGATCGGAACGGGCCGAGGTAAGGCGCCCCGTCGTCTCGCACCGATCGCACCATCGACAGGCGGGGGAAGCGCTCGTTCGTCAACTTCACCCAGTGCTGACTCCTCGGTGGCCGCGACCTGCGGTTGTAGCGAGGACGGTGCTCGCCGATGAGACGCAACTCGGTCACCTCAGCTTCGATCTCGGTCGCGCACACCCGGTAATCGACGAGTTCGAGGTCGCGCAGCATCTGGGCGACCGACTTGCGGTCATCACCGTAGAAGTATGAGCGGACCCGGGTCCGGAGGTTCTTCGCCTTCCCGACGTAGATGACGGTGCCGTCACGGTCGACGAAGAAGTAGACCCCGGGCTTGCGGGGGAGATTCTCGGTGAGGGCGATCTTGTCGTAGTGAGCGGAGCCCCGGGCGGTCGGGAGGGTCAGGAGATCGTCGAGGTGGGTGACGCCGAGCATCCCGGCCCGCTCGAGCAACGACCAGAAGACGTGCGCCGTCGCCTTCGCATCGTCAAGAGCCCGATGGGTGGGCGGCGACGGAGCCTGGAAGTGGGCGGCGAGCGACGACAGCTTCAGGTTTCGCACCTCGGACCGGACAAGACGACGACCGAGTCCGAGCGTGTCAACGGTTCGATTCGGTAGCTTGCCGTAACCCAGCCTCACGGCCGCCGCGTTGAGGAACGACATGTCGAACCGGATGTTGTGGCCGACGATGACGGCGTCGGCGATGAACTCTAGGAACGAGGGGAGTGCCTCATCGATCGCCGGTGCCTCGATCACCATCGCCTGGGTAATCCCGGTGAGTACCGTGATGAACGCCGGGATCTCGGTTCCAGGGTTCACGAGCGTCTGGAACGTCCCGGTCGGTTCGCCGGCCAGGAATTTGACTGCCCCGATCTCGGTGATCTCGCAGTCGGCGGCAGTTGCACCCGTGGTCTCCAGGTCGAGCACGCAGAACGGGACCTCGTGGAGGGGTGCTCCCATGTCCTCGAATGTTCGTTGCCCGGCCAGCATCGCCACCTCCGTTCGATGACGCTACATCGAACGGGTGTTCGATTCAAGCAGGCGACTTGCAGAGGGACTGCCGAGGCTTGAGACTTGTGCCATGAGATTCGAAGGACGCATCTATTACGACTTCTCTCCGGAAGTGTGGCGGTTCTATCGGTTCCTTGCCGCCGCCGGGAACGAGGGCGCCGTTCTTCGCCTCGACTGGCGATCATTCCTCGCGGACGATGATCCGCAGAGCGCAACCGGATTGGCGTTGGTCGAATCGGTGCGGCGCAACAATCGCGAACGGCACGGAGCGTTCCTCCAAGCGCTGCTGGCTCTGCGACATCTCGAAGACGCCGATCTCACCGACCCTCGCACTGCAGTAGCGGCGGCCGGGGCCGCAGGTCTCACCGAAGTGGTCGAGCCAAACCTCGCAGCGGTCGTCGCATCAACGGAAGAGGGGCGGGCAGTGGGTGTCACCGGTACACCGACGATCCACCGCCATGGGCCCGTCCTCAGGGTCGACGTGAACCCCGCCGCATACGAGGGCGACGTGCTCGAAAGACTGAGCCACATCAACGCAGTCCTGGAAGACGACGGAATCTGGGTGCTGGAAAAGCCGTGAAGAAGTAGCGGAGTAGCGGAGTAGCGGAGTAGAAGACACACCCTTCACCGACAACCGACAACCGACAGCAGCGAGCAAGCTTTTCTGTCACGGGCTCCTGATATGTTGCGTGTATGGTTGATATTGCCACTGATGTGATTCCCGTGGGGCTTGATGGGATGGGGCCGGGTCCGGTTTTGGCCGGGTTCTTGGCGTCGATCG
>JAUVNV010000037.1 GCA_030599515.1 Acidimicrobiia bacterium | reverse complement strand
CAGTGGGTGGGTAGCGGAGATGGTAATGGGAAGAGAGTTATGAGACATGAGACATGAGACACAAGACGGGAAACAAGTAGCAGGATCCAAGTAGCAGGTATCAAGAGCCGGGTAGCAAATGGACGATACCGGATATGGGTAGACGTTCACGCATGCATTTTGTAGACTGATTGCATGGGTACAACAACGATTCGCGTGGACACCGAGACTCACGCCCGACTCGTCGAGATGAGCCGGCAGACCGATAGGTCTCTCATCGACACGGTTCGCGATGCAGCAGAAGCGTTGCAGCGTCAACAGTTCGCGATGGGCGTTGCGAGAGAACTCGACCAATTGCGGAGCGACCCCGAGGCCTGGAAGGCGTACCTTGGCGAGGCGGACTCGACATTGGTAGGCGATGGCGTCGGTTGACGACCTCTGGCTCGTCGACTTCGGCGCCCGATACCCGGGAGAGCCTGCATTCCGACGACCGGCGCTCGTGATCGGTCCTCTGGAGACGTTCGGCCCGGGGTTTCCATTCGTCGTCGTGACACCGCTGACCACGACACACCGGGGTCTCTCCCTGCACATCGAAGTCGAGGCGACTGCCTCCACGGGCCTCAAGGAGATCAGCTACGTCCAATGCGAGCTGATCCGTTCAATCAATCGAGGCCGACTGGTGCACCACCTGGGTGTCGTCGACTCCGAGATCAGTCATCGGGTTGCGACTGTCATCAGGACGCTGTTGGGCTACTGAATCGGTGACCGGTGGGTTCGACCGAGCTTTGATTCGGGCGATACAGTGTTGGGTATGGAATCCGTACTACCGATCGAGTGGGTCGAGAACCCCAGAGCAAGGACCATCTCAACAAGCGAGGCGGTCGAAGAGAACTTCCCACGTGAGATATTCGAACAGACCAGGAGCTTCCACCGGCAGATACCCGGGTACCAGATCAGTCCCCTGAGGAACCTGTCGAACCTGGCGGCGATGATCGGCGTCGGAGGGATCTGGGTCAAGGACGAGTCGGTGCGTCTGAGCCTGAACTCGTTCAAGGTACTCGGCGGGTCGTTCGCCATCTACAGCTTCATCAAGAACCGGTTGGGCCTCGAGGGCAAGGACCTCTCGTTCGGTCAGCTGATCTCGGACGAAACTCGAGCGAAGCTCGGAGATCTCACGTTCGCGACGGCAACAGACGGGAACCATGGCCGCGGTGTTGCGTGGGCAGCGGACAAGTTGAACTGCCGCGCGGTCATCTACGTGCACAAGGACACGTCGCAGGCTCGGATCGATGCGATCGCAGGCTACGGGGCAGACGTGCGGGTGGTCGATGGGACCTACGACGATGCGGTGAGACAAGCCAGCGTCGACGCCGCAGAGAACGGATGGCAGGTCATCTCCGACACCTCGTGGGAGGGGTACGAGGACATACCCAAGTGGGTGATGCAGGGATACACCACGATGCTCTCC
Source organism: Acidimicrobiia bacterium (assembly GCA_030599515.1). Classification (GTDB taxonomy): domain Bacteria; phylum Actinomycetota; class Acidimicrobiia; order Spongiisociales; family UBA5794; genus JAHEEL01. The sequence goes on along the minus strand of JAUVNV010000037.1, from coordinate 12,343 downwards.
GAGGCCCAGGAGCAGCTCGCGGGCCAGGGCATGGTGAAGCCAACGCACGTCTTCGTCCAGGGTGGCGTTGGTGCGCTGGCAGCCGCCACCGTGGGTTTCTACGCATCTCGCTTCGGCCGGGATCGACCGACGACCGTCGTGGTCGAGCCTTCGACGGCTGAGTGTCTCCTCGAATCTGCTCGCATCGGCGATGGGCAACCTCACGCTGTGAAAGGCGACCTCCAGACGATCATGGCCGGATTGGCATGTGGTGAGCCGAGCCCCATCGCGTGGGGAGTCCTGTGGGACTGCGTCGATGCCTTCCTGGCCTGTCCCGACTACGTCGCCGCCAAGGGGATGCGGGTGTACGCAACGCCGCTCGCCGGCGACCCCTTCGTCGTCTCGGGGGAATCAGGTGCGGTCACGCTGGGTGCGCTCATGTTCGTCACGGAGTACCCGCAGTTCGCCGCATTGAAGGACTATCTGGGCCTCGGGCCCGACTCCCAGGTGCTGCTGATCAACTCTGAGGGCAATACCGACCCGGATGAGTTCCGCCGCGTCGTATGGGAAGGGGCCAACTCGGTCCCGGCCAACTACCGCTGGGCCAACGCCTAGCACGCCTCCGCCCAAGCTGGAACTATGGCCGTCGCAGACGGGCTGTCTTCCCTCCCCTCAGGGGAGGGTGGCAGCGCCGCAAGGCGCTGACGGGAGGAGTCGGACCGTTCGCTTCATCTGAGACCCTCAACCCCCTCCGCATCCTGCGGCGGCACCTCCCCCTGAGGGGGAGGAAGAGGACGGGCGGGGTCGTCGAAGAATCCGTCGATCGCTCCGCCGTACCGGCGCTCACGGGCTTGATACTCCGCAATGCAGTTCGCCAGTTCGCGGCGATCGAAGTCGGGCCACAGGACCGGGGTGAAGACGAGTTCCGAGTAGGCAACCTGCCAGAGGAGGTAGTTCGAGATGCGCTGCTCCCCCGACGTTCGAATGAGCAGGTCCGGGTCCGGCATCTCAGAGAGATAGAGGCGCTGGGCGACCGTGTTTTCGTCGATGTCTGCCGGACTGAGGGTTCCCGCCGCGGACTCCTCGGCGATCCGGCGGGCCGCGGCCGCGATCTCCGACCGACCACCGTAGTTGAAGGCATACACCATGTTGAGTTTGGTGTTCCCGGCGGTCTGTTCCTCGGCGATCCTCATCCGATCGAGCACCGCCTGCGGGATGCGCTCATCTTGGTGATCGCCGATGAAGATGACCCTGACGCCCAGTTCGTCGAGCTCATCCCTCCTGCGTTCCAGAAGGTCGACGTTGAACTCCATCAGGAACGCCACCTCGTCGGGATCCCGTCCCCAGTTCTCGGTCGAGAACGTGTAGACGGTGAGCCACTCGATTCCAAGATCGAGGGCGCCGTGGCCCACGTCGAAAAGAGCCGGCTCCCCCCGGGCGTGCCCGGCGGTTCGGTGGAGTCCGCGGGCGTTCGCCCACCGTCCGTTGCCGTCCATGATGATCGCAACGTGGCGCGGGATCCGCTCCGGATCGAGAGAGGCGGCCGGTTCAGACATCGATCAACGTCATCGAGTCGAGCTTTCGTTCGAGGTGGTACTCCATGAATCGACGTGTGATCCCCATCGCTTCCCGGCTCATCGCACGATCGGGATCGGGCAGCGCTGAGAGATCGGCACCGGCCATGGTCGCCAGATACTCGATCACGCCGGACCTGAGGGCATATGACCCGGGCGTCCGACACCGATCGCAGAGCACACCTCCTGCGGCGAAACTGAACCGTGTGAGTCCTTCTTCGACTCCGCACCCTGCGCAATGGCTGAGCGCCGGAGCGACGCCGACGATCTCGGCCGCCTTGAGGAGGTAGGCGGTCACAAGATCAGGATGCGCATCGGGGCCGTCGAGGGCGCGAAGACCCCGCTGGAGCAGGAGGAACAGCCGTCGGGCCGGCTCGCCCTCCTGAGCGACGACGTCGGCGATCTCGATCATCGTCCCGGCGGCAACGACCCGGTCGAGATCCTCGCGGAGGGTCGGAAAGACCTCGATGGTCGAAACCTGCGTGACCATGTCGAGGTTCTTCCCCTCGTAGAGCACCAGGTCGACGTGGTTGAGCGTCTCGAGGCGACCGCCGAACCGGCTCTTCGTCTTTCGCACGCCCTTCGCGACCGTCCGCAGCTTGCCTCGATTCGGGCTCAGCAGGATGATGACCTTGTCGGCCTCGCCGAACGAGTAGGACCGAAGCACGATCCCCTGATCGTTGTAGAGAGCCATAGTGCAAGCGTACCGCTTGCTCCGTACTGAGTACCCAATACTCAGTACCCAGTACATCGCCGCAGGCGATCAGAACCCCATGCGGTTCAGCGTGTCTTCTCTGCGCTGCCAGTCCTTCTCCACTTTGACCCGGAGGTCCAGGAACACAGGGACACCGAAGAGGCGCTCGAGCTCTGTTCGGGCCTCCGCGCCGACGGTCTTGATCAGCTCGCCACCTTTGCCGATGACCATCCCCTTCTGCGACGTTCGTTCGATGTACACCGATGCCGGGACGTACAGCACTCCGTTGTCCCGCTCCTCGATGTCATCGACCACTACGGCGAGCGAGTGCGGCAGCTCTTCACGGAGACGTGACAGGTACTTCTCGCGCACGAGTTCGGCGGCGAGAAGCCGGTCGGGCTGGTCGCTGTGCATGCCCGGCGGGAAGAAGAACGGACCCTCGGGCATCAGCCCCTCGAGTTCGCTCCGCAACGGCTCAAGGCCTCGTTCCTTGAGCGCCGAGATCGGTACGTACACGGCGAAGTCCCATTCCCCGGCTCGCGCGAGTTGGACGAGGATCTCATCGTTCGATGCTTGATCGATCTTGTTCACGGCGACAACGACCGGGGCACCGGACTCGGCCAGACGCTCGGCGATCAATCGATCACCGGGGCCGATGGGCTGACCGGCATCGAGTACGAACAGAACAGCGTCGGCCTCCGCGATGGACCCGTAGACGAGTTTGTTCAATCGCTGACCGAGGACGTTCCGCGGCTTGTGCAGACCCGGGGTGTCGACGAGGATCAATTGGATCTCGCCGTTCGTGACGACGCCGCGAATCGTGTTGCGCGTGGTCTGGGGCCGTGGTGACGTGATCGCTACCTTCTCTCCCACCAGGGCGTTGACCAGCGTCGACTTCCCGACGTTGGGTCGACCCACGACCGAGATGAATCCTGACCGAGTCATCGCTTCGCCACCCGGACGCGCGCCACCCGGCGTCCCTGCACGTCTTCAGCGGTCAGGGTGAAGTCGTTGTACTCGAACGATTCACCGACGGCCGGAACACGCCCCGCTAGACCAAGGACGAGCCCACCGACGGTGTCCCACTCCTCGTCCGGGAATTCGATGTCCAGAATGTCCGACAGGTCATCCACGTCGAGACGCGCATCGACGAGGTACTCGCCCGACTCGAGCGGCACCACCATGGGCTCTTCGTCGTCGTACTCGTCGACGATCTCCCCGACGATCTCCTCGATCAAGTCCTCGATCGTGACAACGCCGGCGGTGCCTCCAAATTCGTCGACGACGATGGCGAGATGCTTCTGCTTCGCCTGCATCTCGCGAAGAAGCTCCGAGATCGCCTTCGTCTCGGGCACGAAATAGGCCTCGTGCGAAAGGTCGACTGCCGGCCTCGGTGGCGCATCTTCGTCGTACAGCGTGAGGAGGTCTCTCGCGTAGAGCAGGCCGACGATGTCGTCGATGTTCTCGCCGGTGAGTGGGATCCTCGACCGGCCCGCCTCGAGGACGAGGTCAACCGCATCGTCGGATGATGCAGCGGCGGCAAGCGTCACCATGTCGGTTCGCGGCACCATGACCTCGCGCACGATCGTGTCTCCGAACTCGATGATCGACGAGATGAGTTCGCGCTCCTCGCGATCGTCTTCGTCCTCCTCGTCATCTTCGTCCTCCTCGTCATCCGACACGAGATCGTTGGCCGCGTCACCGATCCGGATCGCGATCCTGAGGATGCGCGAGAACCGGTAGGCGAACGAGCGAGAACGGGATCGGCCGATCGTTCGTGGGATGAGATCGGAGAGCAGAACGATGACCAACGTCATCGCAATGAAGGCGAGTCCGAGCTGCCACCCGGAGAGGATCCGCTCCATCGCCCAGCTCGCGGGGATCACCGCCAGGATCAACAAAGTCGTGACCACCGTGCCGAGCGCAGGCTGGATCCGGTTTCGCTCTTGAAGAAGGTCGGCCACCACTTCCGCTCTTGGGTTCCCTTCCCCCGCATCGTGGAGAGCGTCTGCTCGTGGCGTTCGCACGAGCGTCGCGCCGGCGGCGCGCAGTATCGCTGTGAGGAAGACGAGCACTGCAGAGAAGACGAACGCTGCGGCGATCACGGTCTCACCCTACCAATGCGAGCGAGGAGTTCTCTCTCCCTGGCCTCCATCCGGGTTGCCTCGTCCTCGGTTTCGTGATCCCAACCCAGAAGATGCAGGAGTCCGTGGACGACCATCAGCGAGAGTTCATCCTCGAATCGTACGCCGTGTCGTTCGGCGTTCTCGCGCACAACCGACGGCGCGATGAACACGTCGCCGAGTTCGATCGGTGGGCCACCGGGGGAGCGCATCGGCGGCGCACCCGGAGCGGCGGCCTCGATCGGGAATGAAAGGACGTCGGTGGGAGCGTCCTTCCCCATGTGCACCTCGTTGAGTTGCGACATCTCGGCTTCGTCGATCAGTACGAGGGATACTCCGGTCTCCGCTTCGAGACCTTCCTCTTCGAGCACAAGCTCGGCAAGCCGGAGCAGCTCGTCCGTGACGATCGGGTCATCCTGTTCATCGGCGAAGAGGACGTTCACCCATCCTCCCCGTCGGCAGGCTCGTGGACATCTCCGCTCTCCTCCTTCGTGCCGCCTTCTGTGCCATCCGTGGTCGTCGGCAGCGCCGGTGTGGCCCCACCCTCAACGACCTGCGGGCCGGGGAAACCCGGATATGGAACACGGGCGTGGTAGTAACCCATCAATGCCCGTACGAGTTCGGCCTTGATCTTGGTGAGGTCGCCGAACGTCAGCTGTGACTCGTCGAGCTGGCCATCATCGATCTTCTCGGTGACGACCGTCTCAACGACGGTCTTGAGACCGCTCGCCGTCGGGTCCTCGTTATGGGCGTACGCCCGCGCGGCGGCCTCCGTCGCGTCGGAGATCATCACGATCGCCATCTCCTTCTGCTTCGGCTTGACACCGTGGTGGCGGAAGAGGTTCGGATCGACGTCGGGGTCGATCTCGAGCGCTCGATGGTAGAAGTAGCGCATCAGACTTGTCCCGTGGTGCATGCGGATTCCGTCGGTCACGTCCCCCGGGAGCCGGTACCGCTTCGCGAGCTTCAGGCCCTCCGTTACATGGGAGCGGATGATCTGCGCGGACTCTTCAGGCGGAAGTGTGTCATGGGGGTTGGATACCCCGAATTGGTTCTCAACGAAGTACTGCGGGAGCGCAACCTTGCCGAGATCGTGGTACCAGGCCGCAGCTTGTGCAAGCAGCGGATCGGCGTCGATCGCCCTCGCCGCACGACCGGCGAGCGCCCCGACGAGCATCGAGTGATTGAACGTCCCCGGAGCCTGCTCCTCGATGAGCCGCAGCGCCGGGTGATTGCGGTCGAGCAGATCGAGGAGGCCGAGTGCCGTAGTGATGCCGAATGCGCTCTCGAGGAATGAGACAAGACCGAGGGAGATGAGCCCGGCTATCACGGCGCCGGCGAATGCCCACACGGCGGACATGGCGATATCGCCGTCTCCGAACACCCATTCGAGCGTCGCAGCGACCGGGGCGACGGTGATCGCCGACAGCAGCACGGCGACCCGGAGCTGTCGTCGCGACGAGACTCTGGAGACGAACGCCACCGGTACCACGGTCGCGATCCCGGCATAGACCGTGAAAGCGATGTCAACCGTTGAGAGAGCCGTGAACCCGGCCATCGGTATTGCGAGCACCACGGCTGTGCGAGGATCGAACAGGATGGCAGCAAGGAAGCCGATCGCTACGGCGGGAAGCAGGTAGCCGAGGGCTCGATTGTCGACCGCCACGACCGCGGGAAGACGAGACATCAGGGCCGCCAGCACCAGCAGGATCGCGAGCAAGGCCATGTGGCGCGGTTCCGTCCACTGTGCAGGAGCGATCCTCCACAGGAAGAACGCAGCCAGCAGCACGGCGAGAACGCCGAACAGCGCCATCGCCACCCGGGACGTCCCTCCGGTGACCTCCGGCTCGTACAGACCGAGCTGCTGTATCGCCTGGAATTCGATACTCGAGATCGGCTGACCTTCTTTGACGATCGTGTCACCCTGTCGGTACGTGATCGTCACCGGCTCTACGGCGGCCGCGGCAGCTTCGCGCTCGGCGATGGTCGCCTCGTCGTCGATACGGAGGTTCGCCTGCAGGCTGAATCCAACGAGCCGGGCGATCGCTTCACGGGCCATCACCTGCTCCTCGAGCGGCAGTCCGATGACGAAGATCGGAGGGCGGGTCAAGGGGTTGAGATAGAGGTCTTGGCGCTCGGTCAGATCGGATGGCTTGATGCCGCGCGTCAGCTCCTCCCTGACGATCTCGAGGCTCTCGTTCTCGACCTCGGGGAATACCGCGTCCTCTCCGAGGGCGACACGATCGAGGTCGTTGTTGTAGAGGACGACGAAGGACGGAATCGCAAGGGTGAGCGTGGGATGCCGCACGCCCATAATCACCTCTTGCTCTTCGATGGAGCGCCGCGGGAGCGTGGTCGTCGTGGTCGTCGGCGGCTCGGTCGTGGTGGTCGTCGTCGAACTCGTCGTCTCCCCGGGCTCGGTCGAGCTGGTCGTCTGCTCGACCGTCGTGGACGTCGTCGTCTCTTCCTCTTCGGGGATCAACGACTCATCGATCGCAACGTCCCGGAGGTCCGTGAAGAAGGAGTTCACCTCGCGAATGACGGTCAGCGTGGCCTCGTTGTCGTTCCGGTACCTCGTGCTGACGGAGTTGCGCGCTTTCTGACGTTCCTGCTCGGTCGCATCCTCATCAACGATCGGGTCCGTCGACCGGGGAGCGATGAACGTCTCCGGCGACGGCTGACCGATGGCCAGTTCTTCGAGTGGCTCCTCGCCACCGGTGTCCGTACCGAGCACGAGGATGACCGAGACCAACAGCATCGTGAGTGCCAGGATCCCGGTGTTGATGAGTGCGGCACGGTTGAGCCTCACGATCGGTTCTCCTCGAAGCGGCGATAGGCCTCGACGATGGCTGCGACGATCCGGTGACGTACGACGTCGTCTGCGTTCAACTCCTCGAACGCTATGCCGTCGATCCCGGCAAGAACACCGGCAACCGTCTTCAGACCGGAGCCCCGACCGGCGGCGAGATCGACCTGTGTGATGTCCCCCGTCACGACCATCTTCGAATTGAACCCAAGTCGGGTCAGGAACATCTTCATCTGTTCCGGGGTGGTGTTCTGTGCTTCGTCGAGTACGACGAAGGCGTCGTTGAGCGTCCGGCCTCTCATGTACGCGAGAGGAGCGATCTCGATCGTTCCTCGCTCCATCAGCCGGCCGGTCTCGTCCGGCCCGAGCATCTCGTACATGGCGTCGTAGAGGGGCCTCAGATACGGATCGACCTTCGCTGCAAGGTCGCCCGGAAGGAACCCCAGCCGCTCACCCGCTTCGACGGCGGGCCGGCTCAGGATGATCCGTTTCACTGCCCCGGAGACGAGCGACTCGATGGCACACGCCATTGCGAGGTACGTCTTTCCGGTGCCCGCCGGACCGATGGCGAACACAAGCGTGTTGTCCCGGATCGCATCGACGTAGCGCTTCTGACCGTACGTCTTCGGCCTCACATGGCGGCCACGGCCAACGGCGATCGACTCGGCGAAGATGCCCGAAGGGCTCGGCACGTCTCGCTTCACGAGGTCGATGACCCGCGCGACCCGATCGTCATCGAGTTGCTGCCCCTCCTGCACGACGATCAGGAGCTCGTCGAGAACGGTTCCTACCGCATCCGCCTCGTGATCCGGTCCGTTGATCCTGATCTCGTTGCCGCGAGCGACGATCCGTGCCAGAGGGAAGGCGTCTTCGATCCGCCGCAAATGCGCGTCATGCTCACCCAGCAACTCGACCATGAGGTGGTTGCTCGGCACGCGAACACAGACGTCGCGTCTGGTTGTGCTGGTCACAGGAGAAGACCTTCGTAGGCGGAGGACTTGGGTGAAAGAGCAAGGCCCATCGGGTGATGATGAGTATATCGGCCGCATCCGTCAACCCATTGAGAGTCACCCCGTTCGATCCACCGGTGGCGTTGCTGGTCGCGACGGCCTCGACCCGGTCTCAGGGGCGTTTCGCTACCCGGACTTCTTCGAGTCGATCGGAGAAGGTCTCGCCTTCGCCGATGAGTCGGGAAAGCAGGCGCAGATCGTCGGCCCGCACCGTGAGAACCTTCCCGTTGAAGTCCTGTCGCTCCACCTGAATCGAAGCGATGAAGCGCTCCAGGATCTCTCCCACGGGGCCATCGAGTTGATCGAGACGACCGAGATCGATCGTCACTCTGTCACCGCCCAGATCGGTAGCCGTCGAGACAGGTTCCGGGGGCAGGAGTTGGACGACCGGTACCCCGTAGTACCCGGCAAGTCGGTGCAGTCGCGGGACGGAGAGGCTCCGCTCGCCACGCTCGTAGGCTCCGAGCACGGCTGCCTTGAACTCCCCTTCGGATGCGCGTTGCACGTCCTGGAGTGAGAATCCACGCTGACGGCGGATCGACCGGAGTCGTTCGCCCACTCGTTCGTTGTACGAAGCCATCAACGCCTCCCTTAATACCGAGAGCGCTGCCCTAACCGCTCTCAGTAGGCAGTCTACGCCCCTTGCCCGGTACGCCGCAAGGCCGAATTCGACGTTGTGTCGATGTCAGCGCCTGAACAGACCTCGTTTGCGCGCCGCAGGCTGCTCATCGCGAAGCTCTGCGTAGGTCCGCAGCGCCTCTTCCTGCTCCTCCGTCAGATCGGTGGGGATCATCACGCCGATGTGAACGAACATCTCGCCTCGACCTCGACGGCGCAGCCGCGGCATCCCCTTCTTCGCGAGGCGGTACACGGTCTCGGGTTGCGTTCCTGCGGGGAGGTCGATGGTCTCGGAGCCACCGTCGATGATCGGGACCTCCACTGTCACGCCGAAGACCGCTTCGCTGATCCCGATCTCAACACGATGATGGAGCTCATCGCCGATCCGCTCGAAGCGCTCGTCGGACTCGATGCCGATCTCTACGTAGACGTCTCCTGATGGCGCCCCGCGCTCCCCCGCTCCTCCCCTTCCCGACAGCCGGAGCCGGGTTCCGTCTTCGACGCCGGCGGGGATGTCCACCGTGATCGATCGATCCACCGTCACCAGGCCACCCCCCGCGCACTGAGTGCAGGGGTGGTCGATCTTCTGCCCTTTACCGCCGCACTGGACGCACGGGGCCACCGTCATGATCCGTCCGAGGAACGAGTCCCGTGCGACCTGCACGCTCCCGGCGCCGCGACAGGTCGAACACGTGACAGGATCGTGACCCGGTTCTGCTCCGACACCGTCGCAGCGATCGCAGGTGACGGGTGCCCGGAACTCGATCTCCCGACTCGCGCCCATGGCCGCATCTGCGAGCGTGAGAGAGACCGTCGCACCGACGTCGGTGCCGCGTCGAGGGCCCGCACGCCGACCACCACCGCCGCCGAATCCACCGAAACCACCACCGAAGAACTGTTGAAGGATCTCGTCGAGGCCGCCGAACTGTGAGAACAGGTCGCCACCGCCGTAGATCTCACCCCGGTCGTAGCCGGCCTTGCGCTGGGGATCTGAGAGGACTTCGTAGGCTTCGGCGATCTCACGGAAGCGACCTTCGGCCCCGGGGTCGTCCGGATTCGCATCGGGATGTGTATCCCTTGCGAGTTGGCGGAACGCTCTCTTGATCTGCTCAGGAGTCGCGTCGCGACTCACCCCCAGGATCTCGTAGTAGTCCTTCATCACTCCGTTCCAAGGCTCTCTTCGAGGTTCTCACCGATCTCTTCAACAACCCGGATCGTCCGGCGATAGTCCATCCGCATGGGGCCGATCACGCCCACCCTTCCGGAACCGCGGGATCCGAATGACGTGCTGACAACGGCGAGGTCGAGGGTGTTGCCGATCTCCTCGCCGATTCGAACACTGGTACCGTCGGTCGATTCCCCAAGGATGGCCTGAAGATCGCTGTCTCGTTCGAGCAGATCGAGCATGTGATGCACGATCGCCAGATCGGCCCAGAGGCCGGCGAGCTGACTTGTTCCACCGATGAAGAGCTGTGGCGTTACCCCCTCGACACGCTGGATCTCGTGGTGGACCGGGTCGATGATTCTCCGGACGAGGTCCGGCAGATCGCCGCTATTGAGACGCTGGTCGTTGTTCGCTTCGTCGAGATCCCGACCTGCGTAGACCCGTTCGAGCACCCGCTCCGCTTCGTCGATCTGGCCGTCCGTCGGCTCGAAACTGAGCGTAACGACGTGCTGCGCGACTTGTCCTGTCTCTGCGATCGTGACTACCAGGACGGCGGATGCACCGAGCCGAACGAGGTGGACAGCATGGATTCGATCCACCTCGGCCTGCGGACTGACGACAACCGCCGGCAGGTGCGTGATGTCCGCCACTAGACCGGAAGTCTCCTTCAACAGGCGCGACACCTCGCTGTGCACGTCGGCGAAGAACGATCGGATCCTCTCGTGCGTCGCCGACCGCAGGCGAGCGGGGGAACAGTGATCCACGTAGTAGCGATAACCATGATGCGTCGGGATTCGCCCGGACGACGTGTGGGGCTGAGCAACGAACCCGTACGACTCGAGCCGTGCCACGTCGTTGCGAATCGTCGCCGACGACACGTCGAGGCCGCTCCGTTCGAGGATCACCTGGGAACTCACCGGCTCACCGGTGCGTATGTACTCCTCTACGAGCGCCTGGAGAACGCGAGCCTTCCTGTCGTCGAGCATCAGCGAAAGCTAGCAGTCTCCGGGCGAGACTGACAGGACGGATCGGGCGACGAGATCCGTGAGGAGCGGTCTGAGGACCACGATGCGGTCGTTACGAACAGCGATCACGCGGGCGTCGACGAGTCGCCTACCTTCGTCGGAGGTCATGAAGGGGCCACCGATCGACCCTGGAAGGACGCCTGCTGCGAGGCGGAGACCCACCATGAATCGTTCACGTTCCGATTCGAACTTGTCGAGGCATTCGCTCCCCGATCGTGGTCGAGTACCCGCCTCGACCTGTTCGAGGTAGGCATCGAGACGGCGAATATTGCGTGCCCGCACGCCGTCGCGGTGATCGTGAGCACCGGTACCGAATGCTGAGAAATCACCCATCATCCAGGTGGAGAGGTTGTACCGGCAGGCGTGCCCGGGCCGAGCCCAGTTGGACACCTCGTATCGAACGAGTCCCGCCGACCGTGCCACTTCATCGACGTGTTCGTAGCGGTCGGCCTGCACATCGAAGTCCGGACCGGGCGCCCCTGCAAGAACGGCGCGGCTCAGTGCCGTGCCTCCCTCGACGGTGAGGGCGTACGCGGAGAGGTGATCGGGTTCGAGTGCGATGGCTCGCTCGACCGTTCGTCGCCACGAGTCGTCGGTCTCCTCCGGCGTGCCGTACATGAGGTCGATGTTGATGCTGGAGAAACCGGCTGATCGGGCCGCCGTGAACGCCTCCACTGCGTTCCGGGGCGAGTGGACCCGTCCAAGTGCCTCCAGGACCTCGGGATCGAAGGATTGGATCCCGAACGACACCCGATTGAATCCGATGCTGCGCAGGTCCCGGCCGAACGCGCGCGTCCAGTCCTCCGGATTGGCTTCGATACTGATCTCGGCGCCGTCGGCGATCCCGAATCGAAGGTCGATCGTCTCGACGATCCGGGTGAGGTCATCGGGATGCAGCCGTGTCGGTGTCCCGCCGCCGAAGTTGACTGCATGCACGTCGGACGGATCGCACTCCATCCCGATCTCCGCGACCAGAGCGTCGACGTACCTCTCCATGTCCAGGCCGCCCGCCTCATCGGCAGCAACCACCGCGAAATCGCAGTAAGGACACCGCCGAGCACAGAAGGGAATGTGGACGTACGCGGACTTCCACCACCGGGCTTGCTTTGCGAGTTCAACCGAGTCGGGTTGCTGGGAGTACTCGGTATCCGGTACTCGGTATCCGGTATTCACGCTCATCCACCCGTTGCCGTCTTGCTACTTGCTACTTGTGTCTTGCTACTGCTCTAGCTTCAGTGCTGCGACGAACGCTTCCTGCGGGACTTCCACCTGGCCCACCATCTTCATCCGGCGCTTCCCCTCCTTCTGACGCTCGAGGAGCTTGCGTTTCCGGGTGATGTCGCCGCCGT
>JAUVNV010000103.1 GCA_030599515.1 Acidimicrobiia bacterium | reverse complement strand
TGACAGGTGACGGGAGACGGGTGACAGGAGACAGGAGAATGGGGGGAGAGTAGAGAGTAGAAAGTAGAAAGTAGAAAGTAGAAAGTAGAAAGTAGAAAGACCCGAGCTGCAAGCAAGCGGGATCCTTCATCGAGTACCGAGTACCGAGTACCGAGTACCGAGTACCGAGTACTCCAGCCGCCGTCAGGCGGCTGGTCCTACCTCCTCTTCAACCGCTTGCGCTCGCTCTCGGACAGGTGCCGCTTCCTCACCCGGATGGCGTTCGGCGTGATCTCGACGAGCTCATCCCCGGCGATCCACTCAATGGCGAGTTCGAGCGTCATCTCTCTCGGCGGTTTGAGCTTGATCGCCTCGTCTGTTGAATGGGTCCTGATGTTCGTGAGCTGCTTGGTCTTGGTGGGGTTGACCTGCATGTCCTCCGGCCGAGATGCCTCCCCGATGATCATGCCTTCGTAGACGTCCGCATTCGGGCCGACGAACAGCTCGCCCCGCTTCTGCAGGTTGTCGAGTGCGAAGCCCGTGGAACTCCCGATCCGGTCGGCGACCATGGCGCCTCCCTGGCGATGCGGGAGTTCGCCGGCCCACGGCATCCACCCGGCGTGGTGTTGGTGAAGCAGAGCTGTGCCGCGGGTGGCCGTCATGAGGAGCGAGCGGAACCCGAGAAGTCCACGTGCCGGTGCGGTGAGTGTCACGATGGTGCGCCCGCTGTCACCCGGCCGCAGGTCCGTGACTTGGCCCTTCCGGGGAGCAACGGCCTGCGTGACGGTGCCGACGTGCTCGTTCGGCACGTCGACGACCGCCCGCTCAAGTGGTTCGTGAGGACTTCCGTCGATCTCGCGGATGATCACCTCGGGCCGGGAGACCTGAAGCTCGAAACCTTCGCGGCGCATGGACTCGATGAGAACCGCGAGTTGCAGTTCGCCACGACCGGCGACCTCGATGACTTCCGGGGATGACGTGGCGCCGATACGGATCGAGACGTTCCCGAGAACCTCACGATCGAGTCGCTCCTTGATCTGGCGAGATGTGACGAATCTCCCGTCCCGACCTGAGAGAGGCGACGTGTTGACGCCGAAGGTCATCCGGAGCACGGGTTCGTCGACTTCGAGGCGGGGGAGGGCCTGCGGATCAGCAGCATCGGCGATCGTGTCGCCGATCTCGACCTCGGGGAAACCTGCGACGACGAAGAGGTCACCGGCGACTCGTTCCTCGACGTCGATCCTGCCGAGATGCTCGAACCCCATGAGTTGGGTCAGGCGGCGCTTGAGCGGCGGCTCCTCATCGTTCGAGTGGCAAAGGGCGACCTGCTCTCCCGCTCGAAGCGTTCCCTCGACGACTCGTCCGATCGCGAGGCGGCCGAGGTAGTTCGACGCGTCGAGGTTGGTGACGAGCGCTTGAACGGGCGCATCCGGGTTGCCGGATGGGGCAGGGATGCTCTCCACGATGGCGTCGAGGATCGGGGAGAGGTCCATGTCTTCCCCCGGGATCCCGGTACCAGCCATGGCGTGGCCGTGGCGAGCGATCGACGAGATGATCGGGAAATCGATGTGGTGATCCTCGGCGTCGAGGTCGAAGAACAGTTGGTAGATCTCGTCGGCGACCTCTTCGATTCTGGCATCGGGTCGGTCGACCTTGTTGATGACAACGACGGCGGGGAGTCCCCGATCGAGGGCTTTCGACAGGACGTAGCGGGTTTGGGGCATCGGGCCTTCCGCGGCATCGACGAGGAGGAGGACGCCGTCGACCAGTGTGAGCGCTCGTTCGACTTCTCCGCCGAAGTCGGCGTGGCCGGGGGTGTCGACCAGGTTGATCTTCGTGCCCTTCCAGGTCACCGATGCGGCCTTTGCGAGGATCGTGATGCCGCGCTCGCGCTCCTGGTCGCTCGAGTCCATGACACGATCCACGTGGGTCTCGTGCGCAGCGAACACGCCGGCTGCGCTGAGCATCGCATCGACGAGGGTCGTCTTGCCGTGGTCGACGTGCGCGATCAACGCAACGTTCCGAAAGGAGGGGGAGGACATGGCGACAAGCATAGGAAGCCTCAAGCTTCAAGCTTCAAGCAGGAGTTCTCGCCGACGGCCGATAACCAGGCTGACCTGACCCTGCCGGCTGGCAGCGCCGCCGGCAGGGACTCCGACCGCGGCTACGCGATCTCAGAGCTTCCGAGCGCTCCACACCTCTTCGGCGGGCCAGCGTCTTGCCCACTCGGTGTTGACGAACGAGTAGCTCGTCTCCGCCCCCTCCGGCGGGCGTAACTCGATCAGGTCGAGGATCTCGAAGCCGCTGTCACGCAGCAGCCTGATCCGGTCGCCGTGGCCGAGGTGGAACTCGATGCCGTCGTCGTCCGGCCATTCGAAGCGGTGCATGTCGAAATGATCGCGCAGCATCGTGCGACCGGCCGGCACGTTCTCGTCGTCCTCGGCGAAGAGCATCAGCAGCGTGGAATTGCCGAGGAAGACCAGTTCGCCGCCCGGCCGCAGCACCCGGGCCGCCTCCGGAATCCAGAGGTACGGATCCGACCAGATCGCCGCTCCGTACTCGGAGAGGACGACGTCGAACGACTCGTCCCGGAACGGGAGATGCTCGGCGATCCCGTGGACCAATGGGAACCGGAGATCGTGCTCGTTCTGAAGCCGTCGTGCAGCAGCGAGTTGAGCCGGGGAGTTGTCGAGGCCGACCGGTCTGCCACCGAGTCGAGCCACCCAGGCCGAGACGTATGCCGTCCCGCACCCATCCTCGAGCACGTCACGACCGTCGAGATCGGGGAAAAGACCGACCTCGGACTCCGGAATCCCCCAGAGGCCCCACGACGGTTCGGCGGCCCAAGCCCGGGCACCGGCGGACGCGTACTGATCGGCCTGGGAATCCCAGACTGCCCGATTCGCCGCGACGTAGTCGGGCGTCGGTTCGGTCAGGGGGTGCCCCCGCCGAGCCACCGGAGGAAGCACTCGACGTGCTCCATCGTCATCGCCGCATCCCGGTCGCCACCATCGGTGAGTACCCGGAGGTAGGCCGCGGCTTCTTCTTCGAGTTGTTCGAGCGACCACGGGCCGAGATCCTTCGCCGCACCCGTCAACAGCGCCTGAGCATCCTCGACGGAGAAGCGGCCGGACGTCACCTCACGGCCGATGACCAGGCCTGCCAGGTGCTTGTCACCCGACTTGACCTTCAACAGGCCGCGCACGTCGTCGAGGTCGCGAACGCCTCCCGCGGCGATGACCTCTTCGTCGACGATTGAGATCGCGACCTGGAGAGCGTCGAAGTTCGGCGGCTCCTTGAGCGCATCGCGACCGACCTCGGAGAGGAGGAACGCCGCCGCCCCGGCGGACGCCAACTCGATGAGGGTCTCCTCGAGGTAGCGTCCCGACCCGTGCTGCCACCCCTGAGTGACCAGCTCCTGGTCTTCGGTGATGTCGAGGCTCACGGCGATCTGTCCCGGATGAGCGCGGCAGATCTCCCAGAAGAGCACTTGATCGGTGATGGCGACCGTGCCCATGACGACACGCCACGCTCCGGCATCGAGGAGACGATCGACTTCGAGATTCGAGCGGACACCGCCGCCGACCTGCACGGGCACGTCGACTTCGGCGATGATCTCGCGGATGAGCGGACGGTTTCGGAAGTCGTCCTTGATCGCGGCGTCGAGGTCGACGATGTGGAGACGATCAGCCCCTTGAGCGATCCAACCGAGCGATCGCGCGACGGGGTCGGCGTCGAGGTAGATCACATCATCGAGTGTTCCGTAGGGGAGACGGACGGCCCTGCCGTCGAGGATGTTGACGCGTGCATAGAGTTCCATGTTCTCCACGGTACCAACCTGGCGCACCGTTCGAGTCGTGAGCAACAACAGCCATCGCGGTCGGTGTAGCGTGACGATCATGCGTTACGGAGCTTTCATTCCTCAGGGCTGGCGTCTCGACCTCGTCGGCATCGATCGATCCGACCAATGGTCGACCATGCTCGGTGTCGCCAAGACGATCGAGGCCCTCGGCTACGAGTCTGCGTGGGTGTTCGATCACTTCCACACGGTGCCGGTCCCGACGCAGGAGTCGAGCTACGAGGCCTGGACGCTCATGGCCGCCCTCGCGCCGACCACCACCTCGGTGCGCCTCGGTCAGATGTGTACGTCGAACTCGTATCGCAACCCGGCGTATCTCGCCAAGGTTGCCGCCGACATCGACGTTATCTCGAACGGTCGCGTTGAGATGGGGATCGGGGCAGGGTGGTACGAGCACGAGTACCTCGGATACGGCTACGAGTTCCCCAAACCGTCGGTCCGGATCGGGCAACTCGAAGAGGGTGTCGAGATCATGCGTCGCATGTGGGCCGAAGACGAGGTTCGCTACGACGGTCGGTACTACCGGCTCGACGGTGCAATCAGCCGGCCGAAACCCGTTCAAGATTCCATCCCCATCTGGGTCGCCGGTGGTGGGGAGAAGCTGACGTTGAGAGTTGCCGCGAAGTATGCCGACTACACGAACTTCGGGTGGACGGTCGACGAGTTCGTACGCAAGAGCGACATTCTCGCCGGGCACATGTCGGATCTTGGCCGTGACTACGACGAGATCGTGCGTTCGTCGTTGTTCACGGTTCTCGTCGCCGAGACGGAACCCGCCGTGGAGGCCAAGGTCGATGAATACGTTGCCAGAATCGGCGCGCTCGCCGGACAGGACAAGGCCGAGTCGGCGCGGAAGAACCTTGATGATGGGGGGTTGGTTGGAACGCCGGAACAGGTCGTCGAGCAGCTGCGGCCGTGGGTCGAGGTCGGGATGTCGTATGCGATCGGCTACTTCCCGGATGCGGCCTACGGCTCGGCGAGCCTCGAACTGTTCGCAAGACAGGTCGTGCCAGGACTTGGATGAAGAAGCGGCATCGAGCAGATCGAGGGTAGCCATGAACAGGTCGACGCATGACGGAGTCCGTCGGGCACGAACGACTCGCGTGTGGGCGACACTGGCCTTCGCCGTTGCAGTTGCTCTCGTCGCCGCGGGCTGCGGTGGCGACTCGGTGGAAGTCGCGACGACTGCAGCAGCAGGCACGCCGATTGCGTACGGGCAGCAGCTCGCCGGAGAATCATGTTCCTCGTGCCACGGGCAGAACTTCGAAGGGGTCAAGAACCTCGGTCCCGCCTTGACAGACAACCACTTCATCCGGGATCACACCGATGATGAGCTCATTGAATTCATCAAAGAGGGCCGTTCGAAGGACGCTCCCGACAACGAGACGGGAATCGCCATGCCGCCGTACGGTGGGAACCCGAGGCTCACCGACGACGACCTCGCCGACATCGTCCTCTTCCTCAGGACGCTGCAGTAGAGACCGAGCGGACAGCGGACAGCGAAGACCAACCGATGAACCTTGTCTGGCTGTCGGCTGTTGGCTGTTGCCTGCTCCTCAGGCTCCGGCCGGTTCGAGCTCCGGCTTCGATTCCTGCTCCCACACGCCGGTCTCCAGATACTCGTTGATCGACGCAGCCGCGATGCGACCGGCGCCCATCGCGAGGATCACCGTCGCACCGCCGGTGACGATGTCACCCCCGGCGAACACGCCGGGCATCGTAGTTCGACCCGTCGTCTCATCGACGGCCAGCGTGCCCCATCGGGTCTGCTCGAGCCGGGACTCGGTCGCGGGCAACAGTGGATTCGGCGAGTTGCCGATCGCCACGATGACGACGTCGGCCGGGAGATCGAAGACGTCTCCTTCGATCGGGACCGGACGACGACGGCCCGACTCGTCGGGTTCCCCCAACTCCATGCGCTGCGCTCGTACTCCCGTGAGCCAACCCTCGTCGTTGCCGAGCAACTCGACGGGCGAGACCAGGAAATCGAAGATGATTCCCTCCTCCTTGGCATGCTCGATCTCCTCATCGCGGGCCGGCATCTCGGCCTCAGTGCGGCGATAGGCAACGCGAACCTCCCCCGCTCCGAGCCGCAGCGGCGTTCGGGCGCTGTCCATCGCGGTGTTGCCCCCGCCGAAGACGACGACGCGACGGCCGGTCAGGTCGAGGACCGGCGTCTCCGTGTCCTTCCGGTAGGCGCCCATGAGGTTGACCCGTGTGAGGAACTCATTCGCGGAGTAGACGCCGATGAGGTTCTCGCCCTCAACGTTCAAGAACCGGGGCAGGCCGGCGCCGACGCCGACGAAGATCGCGTCGAATCCCTCGTCGGTGAGCAGTTCCTCGACGGTGATGGTCCGACCGATGATGGCATTCATCTCGAACTCGACGCCGAGGTTCCGCAGGCCGTCGATCTCTGCAGCCACGATGTCCTTCGGCAAGCGGAACTCCGGGATCCCGTAGATGAGCACGCCGCCGGGCTGGTGGAGCGCCTCGAACACCCGGACGTGGTGGCCACTCTTCACCAGGTCTGCGGCACAGGCAAGGCCCGCAGGTCCGCTCCCGATGATCGCGACGCTCTTCCCGCTCGGCTCGATCGGCTCGGCCGCAGGTTCAAGACCGTACCTTCGAACCGTGTCCGCGACGTAGCGCTCCAGGTGACCGATCGCGATCGGCTTGTGCTTCTTGTCGAGCACACAGGTGCCTTCGCATTGCGACTCCTGTGGGCAAACCCTGCCGCAGATGGCCGGCAGCAGGCTGTCCACGCGAATGATGTCACCCGCTCCACGGATGTCACCGTGAGCCACCCGGTCGATGAACTGGTCGATCTGGATGTTGACCGGGCAGCCGTCGATGCACGTTGGCGTCTTGCACATGAGGCACCGCATTGCCTCAACCGTGGCTTCCTCCGGCGTGAGCCCGGTGTTGACCTCGTCGAAGCAAGCGGCCCGCTCCAGGGGGTCCCGGGCCGGCATTTCGACTCGATCCAACTTCAACATCGCACGACGGGAGATCTTGATCATGACGCTTCTTCTCGCGCACAGGCGCCCCGAACCGGAGCCAGAACCTGTTCGTGATGCTCCGCATCGAGGGACCTCAGATGGTCGATCTGCTCCGCCTCGAACGCCCGGTACGACGTGTTGCGTCGCTGGAGGAGCTTGAAGTCGACCTGGTGGGCATCGAACTCAGGGCCGTCCACGCACGCGAACTTCGTCTCCCCTCCGACTTCGACGCGGCAGCCCCCGCACATTCCGGTCCCATCGACCATGATCGGGTTCAGCGAGGCGACCGTTTCGATTCCCGAATCCCTGGTGACTTCGGCCACAGCGCTCATCATCGGAATCGGTCCGATGGCGAAGACGATGCCGACCTCCTCATCGGCGATGACGTCGGCGAGGGCTTCCGTGACGAAGCCCTTCCGCCCGTAGGAGCCATCGTCGGTACAGGGCAACACCTCGACGCCGTGACTCGACAGTTCGTTCTCCAGAAGCACGTACTCCTTCGTCCGGCCACCGATGATGGCGATGACCCGATTGCCCGCGTCGGCGAGAGCCAGCGCGATCGGGTAGGCGATCGCCGTTCCGACGCCGCCACCGACGACGAGGGCCGTCCCGTACTGCTTGATCTCGGAGGCTCGGCCGAGAGGCCCGGCGACATCGACGAGATAGTCACCGGTCTCCAGCTCGTTCATCAGCATCGTGGTGCGGCCGATCGCCTGAACGAACAGGGTGATCGAACCGGCTTCGGTATCCGCTGCGGCGATGGTCAGCGGGATTCGTTCGCCGTTCGGCGTGACGCGCACGATGACGAACTGACCGGCCTGGTGCTTCTTCGCGATCTTCGGCGCTTCGACGACGATCCGTCGCACATCCGGCGCGATCGATTCTGCCTCCACAATCAGGTACATCGTCCCCTCCGAGTAACAGTTTGCCGAACCGCCTGTGGTCGAGGTAGGGCCGTTGGGCTTGTCTTCGCTTCACGCCGGAGAGCGTGCGAACGACCCCGGCAGGGGAACGGTAGGAAGCTCGATCGGATACGGCGGGAGCACAAGGCTTTCGCCCCTTCCGGGTCGGGCGGCCGCTCGGTACTCTGAGAGCAGAGCACGAGGAGGTGTCGCCGTGGAGGGTTGGGATCCCAAGGTCATCGTTGTCGGCGTCGACGGTTCTGATCAGTCGATCGACGCAGCACGGGCGGCAGGTGCTCTGGCACACTGTCATTCAGCGAGACTCATCGTCGTGACGGTTGTTCGGCCGCCCGAAGGGTGGTGGGGGATCGTCGGTTCACCGCCCACCGCCGAAGCGCTCGGCGACTCGCTGTCCGATGCACAACGCGACGTTCTCGATCGGACGCTTCGTGCCGTGGACTTCTCGGGCGTGGATTACGAGACGCAAGAGGAGATCGGAGAGCCGTCTGCCCGGCTCATCGACGTGTGCAGGAGAGTCGATGCCGACATCCTGGTAGTCGGTCGCCGCGGCGCCGGACTGCTCCGCAGGATGGTCGTCGGCTCAGTAGCGAATCACGTTGTGCATGAGGCCCCATGTCCGGTGTTGGTGGTCCCGTGACCGAAGTAGAAAGTAGAAAGTAGAAAGTAGAAAGTAGAAAGTAGAAAGTAGAAAGTAGAAAGACACGAGTCGCCCGCAGAAATGTGACACTTCGCCGACTACCGACTACCGACTACCGACTACCGACTACCGACTACCGACTACCGACTACCGACTACCGACTACCGACTACCGACTACCGGATACCGGATACCGGATCCCGACTACCGACTACCTGCCTATG
>JAUVNV010000021.1 GCA_030599515.1 Acidimicrobiia bacterium | reverse complement strand
CTCGCTTCATCCGCTCAAACGGATCGGGGAACCGTCCGATGTAGCGGCCGCCGTGGCGTTCCTGGCATCCGGATCGGCATCGTGGATCACCGGTGTGGTATTGCCTGTGGACGGCGGTGCTACCGGAGCGAGTCCGGTTCCTGGGATGTAACCGCAGGATCGAATCCGGGCAGTCCCGCCTCGATCCACTCCTCGAGCGCAACCTCGCTCTCGATATCGCGTCCTCGTTCTGACGCGATCGAGTAGCGGAAGTTGAGGAAGTCGCAGTAGCCCTGGATCGGATCGGCTTCCGATCTGATCTCCGCGATGCGGCGTGTGAAGGGTTCGAATCGGGTGATCCTCCAGTGCATCGTCGCGACCGCCTTGCTGGTGACCGAGCCCCTCTCGCCTTTCTCCCCGTACTTCGCGTCGTGGTATCTGACATCGCTGAGGATCTGTCGTGCCTGGTTCTCGGCGGCGTCGATCCCCGTCAGCTCACGGAGTCGCTGCGAGTGGAACGTGCGACCGCCCACGCTCACCGAGATTCGGATCCGGCTCGACGATCCGACCGGAATCACGTCGACATCGTCGACGGCGAAGCCGAGGTCATTCAGGCGTCCGACTCGTTCGCGGATGCGGTACCGCTCGTGTGGTGCGATGACGAGATCGGTGGTCAGCTCTCGCCAGAGTGCGTCGTAGCGTTCGGTGATGTCGAAGCCGAGTTCCAGATCCGCCGAGTCGAGGTCGTAGCCTTGAGATGCGGCGATGTCGGCCATGTCGCCGGCCAGGTTCACTTGCATGATGTCCAGATCTTCGTGGCGCTGGCCGTCACTCAAGATGTCATACAGACGGGATGTCTCCGCGTCGACCATGACGGCCTCGATCGCGCCGGCGTCATACCGGTAGAGGACGTTCGACAGCGAGCAGTCGCCCCAGAAGCAACCGGCGAGGTGAAGCTCAACGAGCAGTCCTGCGAAGGCGTCGAGCATCTGCGTGCGGCGAGCCCCGAAGCCACCACCGGAGACCAGTTCGCGATAGGGGAAGGCGTAGTCGACGAATCGCGTGATGACGGCACCGGAGCACTCCTGGTGAGGGTCGGCCCACGGCCGGATGACAAGGCCGGCCGGGCGGCCGGATCGTGTCGTGCGCTCCGAGAGGGCACGGAGTATCTCGAACTCGTGGGTGGCCAGCCGTACCGGGAGCTCCTTGATGGCATAGATCCCCTCCTCGAAGGCGACGAACACCACCGGGTGCCGGTGGATCCCGGTCGGCATTTCGACGAGATGCGGGTCGTCCCAGTCCGAGATCGGTTGACCCCACGGGAGATCGATGAAGTCTGGATTCCCCGGTCGGATGTGGAGTTGCGGAACCGGCATGAGAGGCAAGATAGGCCTTGCGCTACGGTTCCAGCCATGGACCACGAACCGGAACGGATCAATGTCGACGCAGAATCGGTCACGATCACGTGGACCGACGGTGTCTCGACGACGGTGTCGGGCGACAGGTTGCGTTCGTCATGTCCGTGTGCGGAGTGCCGCGAGCATGAAGCAATGACACGCTCGATCATCCAGATCGGCAACCGTTCATCGATAGCAGACGCGCAGTTGATCGGTGGCTATGCCATCCGCTTCACGTTCGGAGACGGCCACGCCGACGGCCTCTATCCCTACGGGATTCTCCGGGCACTTGGTAGTCCGTAGTCCGTATCCCGTATCCGGTCTTCCCCAAAGCTCAAAGCTCGCGGCTTCCGCCTGGGCACTTGCGCCTCACTACTCCGCCCGCCGCTCCAGGGCTGCTTCGATCTCGGCGATCCGGGTGACGATCTCCGCACGTTCGTATGCATCTTCGGCATCGAGCATCTGGTTGATCTTGCCGGAGTACGCCCCCGGATCGTTCACCCACCGGTAGTTCCCCTTCTCTGTCCACCCCTTGCCGATCGGTCGGTCGTCGATCTGCGCGAGGCGACGTTGAAGCGTGCCGAGTTCATTCCGGAGACCCGGTTCCGACCGGGTCGCGTCGGCGGCTTCGCGAATGTCGACTCTCAGCATCTCGCGCTGACGCTCGAGAGCGACCCGCTTCGGACTGTCGGAGTCCAATGGGTCGATTTTCGCCGACAGGGCGATGATCTCGGCGAGTGCCTGGTCGACGGTGAGTTCATCAGACATGGTCGCCGGACAGCGTACTGCGCATTCGTCTGCAGCGTAGGGGACTGCTTGAATCGCCCGTTCGCTGCGGCCCATGTGACGATCCGTTCGCAGGATCTGCCGTCATCATGCGAATGGCGACGACCCTCATGGGTGAGTCGAGACTTCGATGGATCGCTCAACAGATAGGGTTAGGAGCCGATCCCTCAAGGTGAACTTGAGGGCACGATGAATTACAAAATCATCTTACACACGCCGTGGTGTGTAAGAAGTCAGACAACGAATTCGTACGATGCGAGACACGTGGACCGTCGCCTGCTCACCCGCATCGAGAGGAGTTCGAGACGAGTACCGGCGCGGGACCCGATGCCCGCCGAATTTCGACCGCAGCCCGAGCCGATTCGAAGGCCAGCATCGATCCGTCGCCCAGTACCTTCACCACGGCTCCGCCCTGCGATTCGGTGATGCTTCGAATCGCTGATTCGTGGGTGCCGATGATCTCAGCCCACGCGACGTCTCCAACCGACTCTGCAAGAACGGTCGAGTCGACGATGTCAGTGAACGCAAGTGTCATTGTTCCCTCTGAACCGGCCACGGAGGCGAGATGAGACGCAACGTCGAGAACTGAAGTCGCCAAGTCATCCACCGTGGTCGTGAGTTCAACACCGAAGGCGGCTCCTACCGCCTCCTCGAAGCCACCGACGGGAAAGGAGTGACACCACTGACCTAAACACCCAACCGGAGATCAGGTGTCCGCCCACAAGGAAATCCGGTGTCCGCCCACAACGAGAACCCGTGTCCGCTCACACGGAGATCCTGCTGTCCGTTGACACTCCATGAAGCCGTCTGAATCGCGTCGTCCATGTCCGGCTGGGAGCGTCGGTATGAACGGCCTTGGGTCGTCCGCAGCGGATCCGCCTCTTCTCCGACTGCCCGATGATGGACGTGGAGGAGAGGCGGTGAAGTAGTCGCCAGGTCGTTCGATTCGACTCGGTCGACGTCGATCAGGTCGAGGTCCGGAGAGCCGCGATCTACGCCGTGGCTGCCCGGACCACGGCCGCGGCTCGTTGTGGATCGACCGGGTTCGTGGCGATGCCGTCGATCTTCGTGTCCGAACCGACGATCGCGCCGTCCGCGATGGCGAGGATGTCGCGGATCGTCGCGGCGGTGGCGCCCGATCCGACGAAGACCGGGAGGTGGGAGCGATCGGCCACGGTCTTGAGATCGTCCAGGCTCGTTGCCGCTCCGGTGCCGGCGCCCGACACGATCACGGCATCGGCCCCCGCACGCTCAACGAGGTCGTTTGTCGCGTCGATGAGGGTCAACCCGGCCGGAGGAGTCGCGTGTTTCACGAACACGTCGGCCATGATCGCCGTCTCGGGGCAGAGCTCTCGTCTGGCGCGGGCGATCAGCGCCGCAGAACCGACGATCGGACCCTGATCCGTGTACATCGTGCCCGACAGAACGTTGATCCGGATGAACTGCGCTCCGGTTGCCGCAGCGACGGCAAGAGCGCCGAGACCGTCGTTGCGCAGCACGTTGACTCCGGTGGGAAGGCCCACGGTTGCGACCTCGGCGACGGCACGGGTCATCGCTGCAATTGTCACCTTCGGGGCGTCGTCGGTGAAGAACGGCGCGTCGCCGAAGTTCTCGACCATGATCCCGTCGAAACCAGCGGCTGCAATCGCCTGTGCGTCGACACGGGCGCGGTCGAGGATGGCATCCATTGAACCGCCGTAGCCGGGTGCGCCCGGGAGGGGTTCCAGGTGGACCATGCCGACGAGGCGAGGGAGCGACACCGTTTAGTAGGCCCGGGCGATCTCGAGGGCGCGCTCGGCCGAATCACCGACGGCCTTCAGTCCCGTATCGGAGGCATCCTGACGCTGGACGACGACCCGGCACCAATCGCCGGCCATCCCGCGGATGACCTGGTCGGTGTCCTCAGGTCCGAAACGCCATGCTGCGTACTTCGGCCCCATGAGCTCGACGCGGATCCCCTGGTTGGGGAACGTCTCTTCGACTTCCTTGAAAGAGAATGGGAGCATCTTGTGCCCGAGCCAGGCGATGTGGCGGAGCCGTGGCGTGTCGGCCAACGGATCCTCTTCGTCTTCTTCGAGTTCGTCCTCAGGCAGCGGCGTGATCCGATCGAGTATTGCAACCTTGATGTCGAGACCGTGCGCCCAGGTCTCCATGAGGCGCATCGTGGCGAAGCTCTTCGCGCTCATATCGCCGTAGATCCATGGGATGCGATCCGTCGCGACCATGCGAGAAAGAGCGTCAACGACGTCTGCGCGTCCGTGGCGCCACCACTCGATGACCTCCTGGTGGCGTTGGCCGAGCCCCTCCGCGGGACCCCTCGCGTTCCACTCATCGAGGTCGGTGATCTTCTCTGCCTTGATGCGGTCCGGGCCCTCCGCGATGACTTTGGCGGCGAAACCTTCGACGTAGGCGAGATGGCTCACCTGATCCTGGATCGTCCATCCGGCGGCGGGCGTGTTCCACTTCCACTCGCGCGTCGATAGGCCCTGGAGGAATTGGTCCAGCTGCTGCTCTTCCGCGACGAGGTCTGAAAGGATCTCTCTCATAGCGACAGATTCTACCGGTGTTGCGGTTACTCCGGTTCCTGCCGAATCGGTCGATCCATCCCGTTGAGATGGTCGATCAGGCATCGAAGCCGACCAAGTTGACGGCGGTCGAACCGGAACCGCAGTCGTGGGAGATCGATCTGATCATCCGTTGCGATCTCGGCGTGCGTCGCATCGATTTTCTTGATTCGACCGGTCCGGATGATGTCGGTGAATCGATCGTTGAGCTCGTCGACCAGGGTATCGCTCGGTTCGGCGTTGAGCCGCAGAATGAGGTCGCCGTCCACATACCGCTGCGAGTGGTACACCGTGTAGAACGACCGGATCTCGTCGATTGCCTCGTCGAGGTCGCTGGTCACGGTGAAGAGATTCAGGTCGTCGGGTGCGATCAACTCTTGCTCGACGAGCGTATCGACGAGGTGGAGCCACGGCTCCCAGTACCCGGTCCCCGGCGCCTCCAACATGACCACCGGGTGCAAGTCCGATTTGCCCGTCTGGATCAGGGTCAGGAGCTCGAACGCCTCGTCAAGGGTGCCGAACCCACCGGGGAACAGAACGAAAGCATCGGACTCCTTGACGAAGGTGAGCTTGCGGGTGAAGAAGTACTTGTAGTTGATGAGGCGACTCTCGTGGACCCACAGATTCGCACCGGCCTCGAACGGGAGTCGCACGTTGACGCCGAATGAGTAGTCGCTGCCGGCACCCCGATTGCCGGCCTCCATGATTCCCGGCCCCGCCCCGGTGACCACCATCCACCCGTGCTGGTCGACCATGCGCCTGGCGAATTCGGCCGCCAGCTCGTAGTTCGGATCGTGAGCCTCGAGGCGCGCAGATCCGTACATCGTGACCTTCGGGACCTCCCGGTAGCGTCGGAAGATGAGGAAGGAGTACCGCAACTCCTTGAGCGTGTTGTTCATGAGCTTCACATCGCCGCGGTCGGCGTCGGGCCGCAGCATCTTGAGTGAGGTCACGATCAACTCTCGGACGAGATCGGCGTTGCGGCTGCCGCTCTGAGGCGCGGCCCGGTCGACGAGGGCGTTCACAGCCTCGTCGAGCTCTCTATCGCCGGTGTCGTACGCTCGCATCGGGAGTCAACCTAACCTCCGCCATCGTGAACCACGTGGTTTGGGACTGGAACGGCACACTCGTCGACGACCTGCCAATCGTCGTGGAGTCGGTCAATGCCGCACTGGCAGCCATCGGCGAAGCCGCGATCGACGAACACGACTATCGCGAGCACTTCACGAGACCGGTCGATCAATTCTACGTTCGACTCCTCGAGAGACCCATACCGGACGAGGAATGGTTCGCACTCGACCGGGTGTTCCACGAGCGATACCTCACGGCGCTCGACCGCATTCCCCTCACCGGTGATGCGATCGAGGCCATCGATGCCGTCGAAGCTCGGGGATGGAGCCAGTCGATCCTGTCCATGTGGTGGGAGGAAGACCTGACGGCGTGTGTTGAGCGCCGCGGCCTGGCCGAGCGGATGACCTTGATCCAGGGGAACCGCGACGACGCCGGCGGTGAGAAGGCGGCCCACCTGCTCCGCCACCTCACGAAGCTCGATGTCGACGCGGCATCTGTGGTCATGATCGGTGACTCCCTCGACGATGCCGCCGCCGCGAGCGTCGTCGGCACCGCCTGCATCTTGTACGACGGGGGCTCGCATCACCGCACTCATCTCGAGGATGCCGGCGTGCCCGTCACCGACACCCTCACGGCGGCAGTGTTCGTCGCCGCAGAACTCGTGCGATGAATCTGCGGTTCCCTGCCTGAGGCTTTACCGCCGAAAGCCCCTGTCCGTAGAGACTCCGGCCCCTATGACGACCCCGCTCATGGGGATACGGTGCGTGAGGATCGGAGCCAAGACCGCTGGAGGTGTACACCATGGCAGACAAGACCGCCGACCTCGCCGGACCCGGCATCGGGAGCTACGACGACCTGGTGCACGTACTTCCCGACGACTACGCATCGGCGCTGAGCAGCCGCGAGACCATGGAGGCGGTATTCGCCGTCAAGACCTACATCGAGGAGCATCTGTGTCGCGAACTCGGTCTGATGATGGTGCAAGTACCGCTCATCGTGGATTCTGCCAGCGGCGTGAATGACTACCTCGACCGCGACGGGTCGCGAGGACCCGTCGAGTTCCACATCAGCAATGACCACGACGTCCATCCGATCGATGCCCAGGTCGTCCAGGCAGCCACGAAGTGGAAGCGCGTGGCGCTGGAGCAGTTCGGGATGCGGCCGGGGGAGGGCATCTGCACCGACATGAAGGCGGTCCGCAAGGACTATTTCCTTGATCACGATCACTCGTCCTATGTCGACCAGTGGGACTGGGAGAAGGTGATCCGCCCCGACGACCGGACGCTCGAGTACCTCACCGACACGGTACAGCGAATCTGGAAGGTGCTCCACGGCGCCTCGCTCCATGCATTGGAGTTGTTCCCCCAGCTCTACGACCCTCGATACGCCGCGATCCCTGAGAATCTGTACTTCATCCATGCCGAGGATCTGCTCGCCCGATATCCGGATCTGCCTCGCAAGCAGCGGGAGACGGCGATCCTCCTGGAGCATCCGGCGGTCTTCATCTACGGCATCGGATGGACACTCGAAGACGGGTATCCCCATGAGATGAGAGCCGCGGACTACGACGACTGGGTCACCGAGACGGTCTCAGTCGATGGGCGACCGAAGCACGGACTCAACGGGGACATCCTCGTGTGGAACCCGGTCACGAAACGCCGACACGAGCTCACGTCGATGGGTATTCGGGTCACCAAGGAGACGCTCCGGCAGCAACTCGAGATGACCGACCAATTGGACTTCCTCGATCTGCCCTATCACAAAGCGATTCTGAACGACGAGATCCCGCTGTCGATCGGCGGAGGGATCGGCCAGTCGAGGACGTACATGTATCTCCTGCGCAAGGCCCACCTCGGCGAAGTGTCGGTGACCGTGTGGCCGCAGGTCTTGAAGGACATGTGCGCTGAGCGGAACATCTTCGTCCTGGAGTAGTCCTCACTCGCTTCTTGCGCCGCGACCGAGGCATATGCATCGCCGGAATTGCGCTCCCACCGATGTCGGAGCACGGAGGTCGGTGACATAGGATGAGGACACGGCGCTCCTGAAGACGATCTCACGAGCTTTCATCACGATCGTGGCTGCTCTGATCACCTTCCTCGGCATCGGGGTCGGCTACACCGTATGGTGGCTCCTTGGCAAGACCCCTCGCGGTTCCAGCCGATAGGCAGGCACGTCGACACCTAGATTTCTTGAGATTCCTCCGTCCGCGGACGCATTTCTGTCACAGGCGGTTGATACGTTGCATCAATGAGGGAAGTCAGCGAGTTCACGACCGATGCGATCGAGCAACAGCTCTTGGAGATCGAAGCGGTGATCGCCAGAGGCCGTGCGGCGCAGATGACGCTGCTCGGCGAAGTGGATCGGCGTCAGGTCCACACGGCTGATGGGTGTCGGACGCTGGCGGAATGGGTCACCGCCAGGCTCGATGTGCATTCGGATACCGCTCGGAAGCTCGTGTCGACGGCGAGGAGGCTCGAGACGCTGCCGAACGTCACCGCTGCGGCCGGTGGAGGGGCAGTGTCGTTTGACCGGGTGTGGGCGACGGCGAAGGCCGCTACCCCGGGTGAAGACGATGCGACGCTGATCGCCGAGTGTTGGCGGTACGGTGTCGACGGGTTGGCGCGGCTCCACGCCCGCCGCCACCGCATATCTCGTGGTGACGAACGTCGCGCCTTCCGTGACCGGTATGTGTACGCGCAGCCGAACCTCGACCAATCCTCGTGGAGGGTCAACGCGACCCTATCGGGCATGGCGGGACGCAGCTTCGTCGACGCCCTGGACGCCAAAGTCGACGAGTTGCCCAACGACCTGCGCGAAGCGCGGTCGACCCGCTACGCCGACGCGCTGTGGCAGATGAGCCTCGACAGCCTCGCCGGATCGGATGGTGCGACGATCGAAGCCCGGACACCGCTGCTGTCTGTGTTCATGGATGCCACCGACGCCGCACCGACCGGTGGGGAGGCCGGGGTGTGGATCGACGGCGGACCGAGAGTCGGGGCCGATACGCTCGAAGCGATCCTCTGTGACGGCAGCATCGAGGTGACTGCACGCACCCAGAGCGGCGCACCGTTGGACATGGGGCGCCGCACCCGGGTCATCCCGCCCAGGTTGAGACGGTTCGTGTTGGCGAGGGATGACGGCTGCACGATCGCGGGCTGTACATCTCGATATCGGCTCCAGGCGCATCACATCATCCCGTGGAGCGAAGGCGGTGTCACGGACGCTGAGAATCTCGCGACCGTGTGCTGGTTCCACCACCACGTCGTCATCCACGGCCGCGGCTTCCGGATCGACAGTGGCTCACCGCCACGAAGACGACGGCTCCTCCCTCCGATTCACGGGCCGCCGAGCAGTTGATAGCGAACAGACAACAGCGAACAGCAGACAGCGACGGCCCCGCCCATACGGGTTGCGGAACACGGACTACGGAATACGGGCCACAACGAACAGCCTTGAGAACGGAAGCGTGGTCGTGCCGTCGGCATCCATCGGATAGGACGCTCGGTAGCGCTCCTTGCAGAGACGGGAGAACCGGTCGCGCTCGTCGTCATTGAGTATGGCGAGCACGGGTCGCAACACCGATCCGGTGACCCAGGTCCATACCGGATCGTCGCCGGTCAATCGCTGGTAGTAGGTCGTTCTCCACAGATCAACGTTCGCCGGCTGGAGCCAGTGGGCGTAGTTCTGTGGGGGAGAGAGACGGTCCCTCATGAGAGCCGTTCGGGAGACCTCCGGCCAGTCGTTCTCGTCGAGGATGTCCGCGGGGATGCGATGCGTCGGAGCATTCCAGTTGTCGGGCATCTGGACGGCGAGGCTTCCACCGGCACCGAGCAACGTCCGCAGGCGCCTGAACAGCGCTTCATGGTCATCGAGCCAGTGGAGGGCCGCGTTCGAGAAGACGAGGTCCGTGTACCCATCCGGTTCCCACGCTGCAACATCGCCGACGATCCACGTCATTTCAGGATGGTCGCGACGGGCCCGTTCGATCATCTCGACGGACGAATCGATGCCGGCGACCTCCGCATCGGGCCAACGTTCCTGAAGCATCGCGGTCAGATGACCCGTACCGCATCCGAGATCCACGATGCGGCGAGCGTCGAGGTCCGGTATCCGGGTCAGAAGCTCTATGCCCGGTCGGGTTCGATGGTCGGCGAATCGGAGATAGCAGTCGGGATCCCATGGCATTGCGTCAGCGTACCGGAGGCTCCCGAGAGCGCGGGCGAATCGTCGCGAGATTGACCTTTCACCGGTCGTGCGACGCCCCGGACGCCGGTACTCGTCGAATGCGTCTCGATCGAATGGAGGAGATCCAGTATCGCTAGTGTCCAGCGCGTGACGAACGGGGAACCACAGACGAGTTCGCTGGTTCTCTTCGATCTCGACGACACGTTGATCGATCGGACCGGCGTCTTCGAGCGATGGGCGCATGCCTGGTCGGAGCGCCATGGTCTCGGCCCCGATGCGGCGGGCTGGCTCGTGGAGTTCGACGACAACTGCGATCGATCGAGGGTGGACTTGTTCGGCGCGGCGCGTCGCCGGTTCGATTTGCGGTCGTCCGTGTCGGCATTGATCGACGAGTTCGTCGAGGAGTTTCCAACGTGGTTCGAGCCCGACCCGGTCGTGCTGGCGGGCCTGGCCGAACTCCGAGGCACGGGATGGCGGATCGGCGTGGCCACGAACGGCTCGACGATGCAGCGACCGAAGATGGAGGCGTCCGAGCTCCTTGACCATGTGGACGGTGTGTGCGTCTCCGATGAGATCGGTGTCGGCAAGCCCGATCCGGGGATCTTCGAGGCGACCGCCGAGGCGGCGGGATCGACGCTTGCGAACGGTTGGATGGTGGGTGACAGTCCAACGTCCGACGTCGTCGGCGGTGCCGGTGTCGGTCTCCGGACCATCTGGATTTCGCTTGGCCGCAATTGGTCGCTCGATCAGATCGAACCGACGATGATCGTTCCGACCGGCCGCGACGCACTCACCTACCTGTTGGACGGTTCGCGTCAGTCGCGGTAGTTGACGAACTGGAGCGGGACGTGGAAGTCGAGGGCCTTGATCTCGGCGATGACGGTCTGCAGATCGTCGCGCTTCTTGGCCTGCACCCGTAGCTGGTCACCCTGGATCTGGGCCTGGGCCTTCAGCTTCATATCCCGGATCGTCTTCGAGAGCACCTTCGCGTCGTCCTGGGCGATGCCCTGATTCAGCGTGAAGAGAGCCCGGGACCGACTGCCGCCCACCGGCTTGATCTCGCCGCCCGAGAGCGACTTGAGCGACACCTTGCGCCTGACGAGCTTGCCCTTGAGAACGTCGATCGCGGCTTCGACACGATGGTCGGAGGTCGATTCGACGGTGATACCTTCGTCGGTGATCTCGATCCGGGTGTCGGTGCCTTTGAAGTCGTAGCGGTTGACGACTTCTCGCATCGATTGGTCGACGGCGTTGCGGACTTCCTGCATGTCGACCTGTGAGACGATGTCGAATGACGGCATGGCTTCTCCTATCCCGAGAACGGATCGCCGGTCGGGCCGCGGCGCACGACGGCCGACCAGACCGTCTCGTAGTGGTCCCGATCGTACGGGTCGATGTGTGGGAGCACGAACTCCTCCCATGACCGCCGCAGCGGGTCTTCCGCCGCGCCGTACATGTCGAGACCGGCGGGGATCCGGTCGAGCACGGTGCGGAGGCTCATCGGTGTCTCAACGCGCGTCCTGGCGTCACCGGCGACGAAGGACTCGTTGATTTCGACGGCCAGTTTCGAGACGAACTCCACGAGATCGCTCCGCATGGTCGGGTGGCGGCGATCGATCATTGCCCGCAGTTCGTCTTCGGATGGGAACTCTTTCTCCCAGATGATCCAGCGGTCGGAGAATGCCTTGTTGAGCGTCTGTGTCCCGGCGTAGTCGCGTAGGTCGGTGGGATTGAGCGTCCCGAAGATCCGCACGTCGTCGCGTAGCCGCACCATCTCGCCGGTCGGCAACTCCAACGCCTTGTGTCGATCGAGAAGACCGTGGAGGGCGAAGAGAGTTTCGGCACCGGCCGCGTTCAATTCGGAGAGGTTCACGAGTGAAGGACCCCGCAAGGCCCGGGTGATGTCGCCATCCTCCCAGCGGCTCTCGGTTCCCCCTTTCCCGTCGCCGTGGAGCTTGACCGACCCGATGAGGGTGATGTCACGAACCTCGCCGGTGAGAGGAATCCGGTAGTAGGGGAGGTCGAGGACGGCGGCGAACTGCTCGAGATCGTGGTCCTTCCCCGTCCCCATGTGGCCGCGCAGGGCGAGGTGGAGCGGGATGCCGGTGAACCGTCGTGCCCGCACCTGTTCGAGCGCGGCGAGGCGGTAGAGCATGCCCAGATCGACGTAGTACGGATCGGTCTGCGGGATGTGATCGCGGCGGATGTCCGCGTCCGGGAGATCTTTCGGGATCGACGCTTTCGCGAGGGTGATCGGCGGTCCGATGCCCAGCGGGTCTTCGAATGTGACGGTGTTTGCCATGGTGCTCCTCAGTTCGTGCTTTGCGTGATCTTCTCGGTCGCGTGGGTCCACCACGTATCTCCGCCCTCGTCGGCGATGGAACGCAGCAGCGCCGACCGAACACCGCCGACCATCGCAGACGCGAGCGTCTCGGGTTGTTCGACGACCTGGTTGCGGGCGTAGGCAGCCTGAACGGTTTCGTCGCCGATTCCGATTCCGAGCACCATCGTTCCACCGCGTTCGATCGACACCGATGTCTCGGCGAGCGCTTCGACCGACCCGCGGGTCATCCCGTCGGCGAGGACGACGATGATGCGATGCGAGACATTCCGGGCGGAGAGTCGTTCGGCGGCGTGAGTCAGGTTGAACTCGTCAACGTTCGCGGCCTTGTCGAACATCGACAGCGGGGGTGCCGCGTCCGGGTCCTTCCTGGCTTCCCTGGCGGCCTCTTGCGGCGCCGCGGCCATCCAGAAGAGCCCGGCGAGCACATCCTCTGCGGCCCGCCAGCGAGCGGCGAACGACTTGACGATGTAGTGGTTCACAGTTCGCGTGAGCCTCTCGGCTGCGCCGCCCTGTGTGCGACGGAGCGCTCCAGTGGCGCGACCTCTCCGGTCGGTGAAGGACCTCTCCGTGTCCCCCGGGGCGGCAACGAACCCGCGGTTGAAGATGGCTACCTCGAACTCGATCTGGAGTTCATCGGACAGGCGGGCGAGCGTCCACGCACCGAGGGTGGCGGCGGCCAGGGCCCACGGCCGTTTCCGCCCGCCTCGAACGTCGCGGGGCTGGAGCATCGATGCGGATCCGTCCACGAGCAGGCTCACGCCGTAGGAGCGGCGATTCGGAAGGTCCCGCCGCTCGAACATGCGCTCGTAGAGGCCGGCGCCGAGGAGGAGTGGCGTGTATGGGGAGAGGTCGCCGGCATCGAAGCCGGTGCGCAATCCACGCCGTTGGTTGGCCAGGAAGAGCGGGTAGAGCTCGCCGGAGACGCGGCGCTGTGCGACGCCCCACTCTTCAGCGGCGATCTCGAGCAGGTCACGGCCCCGGTGTGCGAACCGGCGGAACTCGAGCGGGAAGTCAGTGACGACGAGCTTCCCCGCCTGGCCGGTCGGCAGGTAGACCGTCGGTGCAGTCGATACCTTCATCAACTGGTCGGTTGCGGGATCTCCGGCCTGTTCGGCATCGCCGTGTCGCCCGTGTTCGGCCGAGACCGTCTGCGCTGCCTGCCGGGTCTCTTCGTACCCTTCGCGATCGGCCAGGGGAGGGGTGACGATCCGCACGGCGTCGACGCTCTCGGCGATCGCGGCCTGGTCCGCTGCCATCTCCGTCTTGCGGCCGACGGACGAGTCGGCAGCGGCCCCTTCGGTGAGGAGTCCGTGCATGCGGGCGACCTCAATGAGTTGCAGAGCCACGCTCCCGACAGCCCACGGATCGTCCAATTCCGTCACGGGATCGAGGAAGGGAGTTGCGTCGTCGAGGGCGAGCGCTACGTGTGGGGCGACCCGTCGCTGCAGATCGTCGCGTTCGAAGTAGCCGCCGACGATCAGGAAACAGGCGAGCGCGAACTGGCCGAGGGGTCTGGCATTGGCCGACGCTCCCGGCACAGCCGCGCG
This sequence comes from Acidimicrobiia bacterium, assembly GCA_030599515.1. GTDB lineage: Bacteria > Actinomycetota > Acidimicrobiia > Spongiisociales > UBA5794 > JAHEEL01. Next base: position 3,269 of record JAUVNV010000021.1, on the reverse strand, counting down.
ATAGAGGTCGGAGAGCACGGAGCGGGCACCGGGGAACGGGGCGAGGTGGCGTTGTTCCTGTCGCGCGTCTTCGAGCGAGAGGAACATCGCTTCGGCGGCAGGACCCGCGACCGTGTGGAGGGCATCGAGGAGAGTGACGGCCCCGCTCGCGGGTTCGGCCTCGGGTTCGAGCAGATCGTCGAGAGGGTGGACGGCCTCGTCCTCGCCGATCTCGGCCTCGGGTTCGATCCAGTCGTAGGAGGTGAGTTCGGCGAGCGGCGGCGGCGCGGCGCCGTCGTCTTCGAGGGAGCGTCGGTGGGCCAGCCACGACTCCGGTATCGGCCGTTCGTCGTCGAAGTCGGTCGCGATGAGGTGGATGGCCTCGTGCAGCGCCGACGTCAGAGCGACTTCCGTCGGCGTGACCGGGGCACTCCTGGCGTATGCCGCCTGGAAGACACCCGGGTTGATGACGATCTCATCCTTCGACGCAGACGCCTTGGATCCGAGACGGACGCGCAGTTCGTCGTTCCCGGCGATGCTGCGGGCGAATCGGGTCACCGCGGGAGCAACGCGCTGGTAGCGCGCGACGACGGCTTCGATCACCCGGTCTTCGGGTGGAAGGATCTCATCCAGGAACGTTTCATCGTGCGCGCGCATGAACCTATAAGCATACGATGCCCGTCAAGCCTGTACCGACGCCGATCCCACCGCCGCTCGCGGTACGGTTGGGTCGTGGACGACCTGAAGATCTCCGACGCGATCACGATCCCGGACGGCGAACTGGGCTGGACCTTCTCGCCGACGGGGGGTCCGGGTGGCCAGCATGCCAACCGGTCGTCGACACGCGCCGAGCTTCGCTTCGATGCCGGTGCCTCACGAGCATTCGACGACGAGAGCAGGCAGCGGGTCGTCTCTCGTCTTGCCACCGGCGGCGTGATCACTGTCATCGTTGACGAGACGCGGTCCCAGTGGCGGAACCGTCAGATCGCCCGGCAACGACTCGCCGACCGGATCCGGGAGGCGCTGAAGCCCGACCCGCCGCCGCGTCGGGCCACGAAACCGAGCCGCGCCGCCCGCCGCCGACGGGTCGATGACAAGAAGGCACGGTCGCGCACGAAGTCGCTCCGCAAGCCGCCTGTTTCGGAGGAATGATCCGGTGTCCGTGATTCCGTTCTACGGCGCCGAGCATCCCGAGCTGTTCGCGATCGAGCGGGCGGCGATGGACCGTCCCGGCCTGGTCGTCGATCGCCTGAACGAGCTTCTGCCTCGCGGAATCGTGCTCGACGTCGGGGCCGGGGACGGATTCACGGCAGAGCGGTTGACGAGGCAGGATCGGACTGTGGTCGCCGTCGAACCGGCAAGCGGCATGATCGACCGGGCTCGCCCGCTCACCTGGGTGCAGGCGGATGCCGAGGAGTTGCCCTTTGGCGACGGAGCCTTTCAGGGCGCCTACGCCACGTGGGCGTACTTCTTCTCCCGGGGCTTCGATCCGGCGCTCGGAATCGCAGAGCTGCATCGAACCGTGCGTAGCGGGGGACCGCTGTTGATCGCCGAGAATCTCGGCGGAGACGAGTTCTGTGCCCTGGCGAGTTCGGACATCAGCGCCGATGCGACGTTCTGGGCGAGGCGGGGGTTCCGGCCCGAGATCATCGAGACCGAGTTCGCGTTCGAGACGACGGAGGATGCGCTCCGATTGCTGACGTTCTACTTCGGCGACGTCGGACCGAATCCACCAACCCGACTGAGCTACCGGGTCGGACTCTTCGTCGGACGGAGCCGCGGGCCGAACTGAAGCAGCCTCGCGATACCCTCGTGCCGTCAGGGCTGCGTGGTCGCGTGAATCGGTCGACCCCCAACAACCCTGCAAAACCCGGATTCGCACGTGCGTGTACGTGCCCTGCCAGCCCATGGTTCGCAGATCTCCCACCTACCCGCTGGACTCCCTGCTTCTGTTCAGAAGACAAGCAGAACCCCGGCACCGCGACCCGTGGATAATCCAACGGTCGCGATGCCGGGGTATCCCCCTGCCTGATCGATCAGATCGCGAAAATCGATTCGTTCTTCTCCCAGAAAGCCTTGGCTCCGGGATTGTCTTCTGGGAACTCCAGGTCTGGGAATTCCACGTCGGCGGGGCAATCCCAATCTTCGTATGCGCCGACTTCCTTGTTGCACTGCACGAGGTGTCCGTACGGCATGTTGAACGCGTCTTTGATCCGCCACCCATACGCCTTGGCCCACTCCGGCGGACCATGCATGTCGGCGCCGGCGTCGTCAACGGCTACGTCGTCTGCTCCCTTGACGTGATCGGCCGGTGGGCCGGGTACGCCTCCGGGTGCGCCGAGGGCGGGGGCTGCGCCGACGATCAGCAGCGCAGCGACTGCGATCATGGTGACTACTCGTTGTCTCATCGGTTTCCTTTCGGCCTACGGCCTGTTGTTCGGTGATCCTGGTTTGGAATCGGAACGCCCTGGAGGATCGGTCCGTCGATGGTCCGGAGGCCCGGGGGTGTCGGGTGATGTGGCTGCGGGAGGCGTGTTGGATCGGTCGTTGGATCGGCCGATCTCCCTTGCGAGTTCCGCGACTTCGCGGCCGTCGAGATCGTGAACGTTCGCTGAGAGATGGGAGAGGAGTCCGGCGACGCTGATGCGAGTTGCTTCCGACTGTGACGAACGGCCGGACATCACTCGCTCGGCTGCCTCCGCGAGCGCGTCCGAGGCTGCCGAGTGGTCCGAGCCGTGCGTCTCCACCGCATCGGCTGCGTGCTGGAGCCCGCGAGGAATATCGCCGGACTCGAGGAGGGCCTGAGCCTCGGCCAACCGCTCCGTGGCCATGCCGTTGCCGATTCCCACAGCTTCGAGGGCACGGTCGATGCCGTAGAGCGCATCGCCGGGCTTGGCGTGGTCGGCAGCAACCGCCATGCCGCTCATACCTCCAACGAACACGGCAGCGGCCACTGCGACTGCCGCCGTTCGATGTCTGAGCGACACCAGCAGCGAACCCCGTCGCATCCCGGCAACACCCACGACCGGCGCCGTTGCGCTCCCTTCGACGGCCCGTTGCCTGGCGGCGGTGGCCGCAGCCGTCGACGACGAATGGACGAACCCGGCGAGCGTCTTCTCGTCAAGTGTGACGTTCGACGCGGTTCTCAGGGAAACGAGCAGGTCGGCGACCGGAGCGAGTTCGCCTGATGGATCGCCCGAGCCGTCGAACAGACGCTCGATGTCCCGGTCGGTGTGCTGGTTGAACATCATCTCATCCAGGTAATCGCCGGATCCGTTCATCGGGATACG
>JAUVNV010000163.1 GCA_030599515.1 Acidimicrobiia bacterium | reverse complement strand
CCGTTCCTCGAAAAGCGGCCATGTTCTCAGCGAAGAGATCGGAGAGACGCACGGAGAGACGATCCGAAGACCATGCTGCATGTGGGGTGATCACAACGTTCGGCAGATCCCAGAGCGGCGAATCCGCCGGAAGGGGCTCTTCGGTGAACACATCCAGCCCCGCTCCGAGCAGGGTCCCGTCGGTGAGCGCGGTGATGAGCGCCCTTTCGTCAACGACCGATCCTCGACCGACGTTGACCAGCCAACCTCCACGGAGCGCCTCGAGTTCGACCGAGCCGACCAGACCGGTCGTGTCCTCAGACTCTGGAAGGGCCACGACAACGACATCGGCTGCCCGGCACACCTCCAGGGTGCCGGAGGGCCCGACGACCCACTCCGCCATGCCGCGGTAGCCATCCGGACGACGTTTGGAGCCGACGACCCGCATGCCCAGGCCGACGGCCCGCACGGCGACTTCTTCCCCGATCGCCCCGAGTCCGAGGATTCCCAGCGTCCGACCCGAGATCTCATAGGCGCTCCGGTAGGGCTGCCACTGCCGATCGGGCACATCACGCATGGCTTCGCCAATCCGCCGCACCACGGCGAGGAGCAGTGCCACGGCGTGCTCGGCCACTGCCGGGGCATGGGCACCGCGCGCCGAAGTGAGTCGCACACCGCGCGAGGCGAACGCGTCCGTCGGAAACTGCTCGACACCGGCCGAGATAGCTTGAACCCACGTCAGCGATCTAGAGAGAAACCGTTCATCCCATCGATACGTCACAAGGACCTCGGCGCCGGCCTCGAGCGCGTCCACAACGCCGGCGTCATCACGAGGGAGGGCGATGGCAACGCCGTCGAGATCCGCGAGCAGCGTTGACAGGCCCGGTGGGTGTACCGGGTGCAGAACGACCTGGGTAATACCGGCTCCTGCGTCCATCGTTTCGTACACTACCGCGCACCGACGACATCAAGGCATGTGATGGCGATCCAATCAGTTCTCAAAACCCTCGCCCTTCTCGATGGATGGATCGACGGTGACGAGGTGGCCTCGATTCTGCGCGCTAGAGGTCTCGAAGTGATCACGACCGATGTCGCCGAAGATTCCGGGTCCACGACCTTCCTTCGTATCGTCGTGCCGGGCCTTCATGGACGGCGCGCCGGCGGCACCGCCCCGACCACTGGAATCATCGGGCGCCTCGGCGGTGTCGGGGCACGGCCCGATGCGATCGGGATGGTGTCGGATGCGGACGGAGCCGTCGGTGCCGTAGCGGCGGCCATCAAACTTGCGACCATGGCTGAACGGGGCGATCAACTGCCGGGTGACGTGATCATCACAACCCACATCTGTCCCAACGCCCCCACGATCCCGCATGAGCCGGTGCCCTTCATGGGCCCACCCGTTCCGATGGCGACGATGAACCTCCACGAGGTCGACGAGGCGATGGATGCAATACTCTCGATCGATGCGACAAAGGGGAACCGCGTCGTCAACCACCGTGGTTTCGCCATCACGCCGACGGTCCGCGAGGGCTACATTCTCCCGGTGGCCCCGGATCTGATCGATGTGTACGAGTGGGTGTCCGGTCGACCGGCGGTGGTGCTACCCCTGTCCACGTACGACATCACGCCGTATGGCAATGATCTCTATCACGTCAACAGCATCCTGCAGCCGGCGGTCGCCACCACGGCGCCGGTAGTCGGTGTGGCAACCACCGCGGTGGCGCCGGTCCCCGGCACGGCAACCGGCGCCAATCATGCCGGCGACATCGATCAGGTCGTCCGATTCTGCATCGAGGTCGCCAAGGGCTACGGAGCAGGAACCCTCCGCCTTTACGATGAGAACGAGTTCGCCAGGGCGGTCGCTCTCTACGGCTCGATGAGTCATCTGCAGAGTGGAGGTGGCTGACGTCAGGTCGGCCGGTACCCGGAGTCGGGCTGTTGGGGCGAACCGGAGAACGATGCCTCGAGTGCCTCGAGTGTGGGCTCGATCAACGGGACCGCGGGCAATCGGCCTGCCGTGGCAGCGATGTCTTTCAGGCCGCTCGACGTGCCGATCATCACGACCGATTCGTGGGCATCGATCCATCCACTCGCCAGCAGACGCTCCACGGCGGGGAGGCATATTGCTGCGGAGGGTTCCAGATAGCACCCTTCGGCAGCAGCGATCCGGCGCTGTGCGCTCAGAATCTCGTCGTCTTCCGACACGACGACGGCCGTGCCCCCGCTCTCTCGCAGGGCTCGCACTCCTTGTGCGGTCGGGACCCGGCTGGCGATCGAGAAGGCGACGCTGGGCTTCCCCTCCACCAGCACCGGGTCGACTCCATCGGAGTGCAGAGCAGCGGTGTACGGGCCGAGAGGTTCGACGGCGACGAGGCGCGGTGCGGTGGCGATCGAGCGCCGCTTGACGAGGTCGTCAAAGCCGCGATGGATCCCAATGAGCCCGTCCCCATAGGCCACGGGAACGACGACCACGTCGGGAACATCCCCGAGGTCGTCTACCAACTCATAGGCGATCGTCTTGTACCCCTCTATCCCGAACGGGTTGGATCCGACCGGTGGATCGGATAGGCCGGAGAGGGGGACCCAACCTCGCTCGGCTACAGCACGACGCATGATCGCCCACCGCTCCGGCGGATCGGCGACCGCTACGACGTGGGCTCCCAGCACCTGCATCAGAACCTTCATGGTGAGGGGAACGCTTTCCAGCGTGATCGCGACACACTTCACTCCGGCTGCCGCGGCGTAGGCTGCAGCAGCTGCACCATGATTCCCGGTCGTGCCCACGACGATGGTGTTGGCCCCGTCGGATACCGCGCGAGTGACGGCAACGGCCGCCAGCCGATCTTTGTACGACCAGGTGGGGTTGCGAGTCTCGTCCTTGAGGAAGAGTGCATGGTGGCCGATCGAATCTCCCAAGCGCCTGAGGTGGAGCAGCGGTGTGTTGCCCTCGTGGAGGCTGATGGGGACGGCTCCTTCGGGAAGGGGCAGGAGCCGGTGATAGCGAAACAACCCCGGGGCTTGCGGATCCGGCGAAGCATCAATTCCCGGGTCATACTCGGGGTGCACGTTGACCGGGACACCATCGGCGGTACAACCCGGGCAACCGTCGAATGCCGCGTCGGGTTCGACCGCAGACCCGCAGCGGGGGCAGCAGAGCCTTCCCGTGAAGGCGGTCACGCTTCGATCACCCGCAACGACCGGTCGGATCGGGTCAATCTCCGGTTTCCGCGGGGTGTCACCACGACCGTGTCCTCGACCATCATCCCGCCCCAGCCGATCTCGTAGAACGGGGTCTCGACGCACAGCACCATGCCCGGCTCGAACACCGTTTCGACACCGGGAGCCACGATCGGGGGTTCGTAGACGTCCATACCGATCCCGTGGCCACAGTGCTGGCGGCGATAGGGGGAGACGCCACCTCGCTCGACGACTTCGACCGCGAGGTCGAAGACCTCGGCAGCGGAGGTACCCGGAGCGATCGCACGTATCTCGGCCTCCTCACCATCGGCGATCGCCGTATATCGCCGTCTGGTAAGCGCATCGGGTTCCCCAACGACGGCTGTTCGGCCGATGTCCGACCAGTAGCCGTCCACGGTGCACCCCACGTCGAAGCGAACCAAATCGCCTGGACGCAGCTTCCGCTCGGTTCCCCGAGCATCCGAAAGGGAACTGCGCTCACCGCTCGTCACAACGAGGAATCGAGGGAACCCCCCGCCACCGACCATCGTCGCGGCCACCACCGACACGAGATCGATCTCGCGCATCCCCGGTTCAGCTACCTGCAGGGCGGCCGAGATCCCGTCTTCCGCAAGCCGGGCCGCGGTTTCGAGACGTTCGACCTCTCCGGGAAGCTTCACGGAGCGGACACGACGCAACCAGGCGTCTGCGGAGGTGTCGACGTTCCCGATACCGGGGAGCGCGGCAAGTCGTTCCAGAGCGGCGGCATCGATCCCGACGTCCACACCCACGGCACCGGACACACCGAAGCGCCGGGTAGCCGCCTCGAGCGCCTCCCCGAACGAACCGTGACGGTCTGCGAGAGCCGCTGCGGGATGATCCCCCTCGAAGAAGAACCGGCCGTAGGGCTCATGGTGGGTGCCGTCAATGTATTCGAGCAGAGCGCCACCATCTGCGGCCGGCGCCACGACGACGACCTCATCGGAGCTCACCAACGTCGCCATCCGGTGAGCGCTGAAGATGTCCCCGGCCACGCTGCGGTATCCGGTGGCATACGCCACGTGCTGGGGAACGCCGAGAATCAACCAGTCATAGCGAATCTCGGCCATCTGGAGGCGGAGGTTGCCGAGCGTCGCCACTGCAAGCGGATCAGCCATCGGAGAACCTCGACATGACCTCACCGGAGAACCACTCCATCTGATCCAGCGTCTCCACGACCGTGTCGGCAGCGAACAGGAGTCCGGCGAACGTGGCGACGCCGGCTTCGACGTACGCCTCGATGCGTGTGGCCACCTGGTCGGGATCCCCCACCAGATTGCGGACTATCAGGTCTTCAAGTCGACCGCGCATCGTCGACGCTCCCAGCGATGTGAGATGCGTGTGAACCTGAGAGGACCGAAACCGGTTCGTCGCAGCCTCGTTGGTGTCACCGAGCGCAACGACCAGCTGAAGTGCCGGCTCGAAGTCGCGGAGGACACGGCCTTCGGCTTGCGCGATCTCGTGGATCCCGGTGAGGCCATCCCGATACTCCTCCGGTGTGAGACAGGCCGGGATCCAGCCGTCGGCGAGCGTGGCCGCGCGTCGACGGGCCCCCTCCGAGTTGCCGCCCGACAGGATCGGCAGGGGGTCCTGCAGCGGCTTCGGATACGATTCTACGTCCGCGAACCGGACGTGGTCGCCATCGAACGACGCACGCCTCTCCGTGAACAGCAACCGCAGGGCCTCGATGTATTCGGCGGCGTGCATCCCTCGATCGACGCGTCGGTCCGGCCACATTGCCTCGTACTCTTCGCGATAAGCACCGATGCCGAGCCCGAGGACGAACCGCCCATCAGAGAGATGGTCGACGGTGGCGACCGCCTTGGCGACCGTTACCGGGTTCCGGAACCCCATGACGAGAACACCGGTCGCCAACCGGATACGCGCCGTCCGCGCGGCAACGAACGCGAGATACGTCAGCGGATCGAAGAAGCGGGGAGGCTCGGCGTACTCGGATCGCACATACTGCTGGGTGGAGACGTGATCGTTGCCCCACACCGAATCGAATCCCAGCCGCTCTGCCTCACAAGCGAGATGAACGGCCTCGTGCACGTCAGCGTACGGTACCGGGTACATCATCCCTTCGGTCGCCGTAGGCACACCGAGTCCGAAGCGGAGCCGTGTCATCGGAGGGAACCTCTATTGCGTGCACAGGTGATAGATGCACACTTCGGATCGACGTTGAAGGCCGCCGGAGCGGTCGCGGGCCGCGAGAACGAGTGTGCCGATTCCATTGGTTGGGCCGTCACCCGATGCTCCCATGCGTCGCTTTCGCCACCATAATCACCGACACCCGCCATCGCTTTCGGCGGACGGTCGAACACCCCTTGTTCCGATGCGATACGATCTCGACATGAATAGAGATGACGCTACGCGACAGGTCGTCGATCGCCTCTATGCGGCGTACTTCGGGGGTGACGTGGACGGGATGCTGGTGGAAATGGCGCCCGACGTCGAGGTTCGCTTCCTCGGACGCGGGGTGTACCGGGGGATCGCCGAGGCGCGCCGGTTCTTCGCCGCCAACACCGGGATGCTCGTCGATCTGGACTTTCGAATCCTGAGACAAGTCGTGGACGGCGAATGGGCGGCCGTGCTGTGGGAGGAGACGGCGACGACAATCCACGGCGATCCATATGCCAACCACGGCGTGGACGTGTTCCGGGTGGAAGAGGACCGGATCACCATCCTCCACGAGAACAACGACGTGGCGCTGCACCGCGACGCCTTCGGCCGCCCGGCGATCTAGTGCTATGTCCACAAACCTTTGCGCCGTTCTGTCGGCCAGGGACGCCGCTCGCGGCGTCCTCGTCCTCGACGCAGTCCCGACTG
>JAUVNV010000065.1 GCA_030599515.1 Acidimicrobiia bacterium | reverse complement strand
GGGATCGTTCTCAGGGAGATTCGTGTCGAGCAAGATCAAGGGCACTCGCCCCACGTCGATCCTCCACGCACCGATGGCGACATCGCTTCCGTTGAGGGAGAGCGACACTCGAAGGGGGCGTCCGCTATGAGGATCGAGTACCTCGCGAACAGGACGCCGACGCATCTCGAGGCGCTGATACGTGTGCTGCTGCCAGCCATCGGGGTCGACGGCCTGACGGAAGAACCCGCGCCGATACAGGAGCCCAACGGCGATCAGGGGGATGCCGAGATCCGACGCGGATTTCACATGATCGCCGGCGAGCACCCCGAGCCCGCCCGAGTAGAAGGGGAGCTTCTCATTGATGCCGTACTCGGCGCAGAGGTAGGCGATCGGGTCTTCGAGTTCGCCGCGGTGATTCTGGTCGAACCAGGTCTGATCGCTCGAGAGATATCGGTCGAATCGTTCAACGACTTCGCTGTAGAGCTCGCTGAAGCTCCCGCTCGCGGCGAGCGCCTCCCAGGTCGAGGGCTCCACGACCTGTAGCAGGCCGATCGGATTTCGTGTGGCGGCCCACGCCTGGGGATCGATCCGTCCCCACAGATCACGCCCGGACGAGTCCCACGACCACCAGAGGTTGTAGGAGAGGTCGTAGAGCCTGCTGAAGTCGTCCGGGATTCGGAGCGGGGCCTTTGGACCCACAGGCACGGACGCGCTGAGCTGAGAACCGCGGTCGATCATGTGGAAGAACTCCTCGAAGGGTGCGGCGCGAGGCTAGCGTCGAACCGGTATTGAAACCCGGATGACACCTCGGGGGTCGGTACACCGAACCAAAGCGGAGTAGGCCCTCGATATCCAGATACGCCATCTTGTTCCCAGGCCAGGGGAGTCAGAAGGTCGGCATGGGAGCCGACCTCTTCGCAACGCGCCGCGAGCTCTTGGTCGAGACCGCCGACAGAGTCCTCGGATGGTCGCTCGAGACGCTGGTCATGCAAGGCCCGCAGGAAGAGCTCACGAAGACCGAACACGCCCAACCGGCCCTCTACGCCGTGTCGTGCGCCCTCTGGGAGGCGCTGCGTGACGCGCTGCCGACACCGCCCGCCGCAGCCGCCGGACACTCCCTCGGCGAATACACCGCTCTGGCGGCATCGGGAGCGCTCTCCTACGAAGAGGGGTTGGCGCTCGTCGCCGAACGCGGTCGAGCGATGGCCGAGGCCCCCACAGCGAGCGATCCATCAGGAATGGCCGCGCTCATCGGAGCCGATCTCGAGCACGCCGACCGTGTTGCGGCCGACCGGCGGGCGGAGGGCGGAAGGCTCTGGGTCGCGAACGTGAACACGCCCTCACAGATCGTGCTCGCCGGCAGCCGGCATGACATCGAGTGGTTGAGCGAGAACGCCCGATCGCTCGGCATCCGCCGGGCGATTCCTCTCGACGTCGCCGGGGCATTCCACTCGCCGTACATGGAGCCGGCCGCGGAGCGATTGGCGACCGCCCTGGAACGAACCGATTTCGCGAGACCTGCGTTCACGGTGTATGCGAATACAACGGGAAGGCCGGTCGTAGATCCGGTCCGGCAGTTGGGTGAGCAACTCGTCAGTCCGGTTCTGTTCGCAGCGACGCTCCAGCGGATGGCGGCCGACGGGATCACAACCTTCATCCACGTCGGACCCGGGGACGTGACGGCTGGTCTTGTCAAGCGAACGCTCAGCGACGCCGTCGTGCACGTCGTATCCGATCTCGACGGAATCGCCACTGTCGTGAGCGACCCGTCCGTACAATGACCGATCTGTCCGAGGAGGAGAACCAATGCTGCGAGCGATGATCACCGGCTGGGGTCGATGCACGCCCGAGCCAACCGTGACCAACGACGATCTTGCGTCCGTCATCGACACGACGGACGAATGGATCGCGACGCGCTCGGGCATCCGGCAGCGGCGTGTTTCGCACGTCGACAACTCCGACATGGCAACCGTCGCCGCCCGGCACGCGCTTGCCGCCGCCGGGTTGGAGGCGACCGATCTGGACTACATCCTCGTTGCGACGTGCACCCCCGACCGGTTCATCCCGGCGATGGCCTGTCATGTCCAAGCGAAGCTGGGCGCCGTCAACGCCGCCGCGACCGACACCAATGCGGGCTGCACGGGCTTCATCTACGGACTCAATCTGGCCAACGGCCTCATCGCCACCGGATCGGCCCGCCGCATCCTCCTGATCGGTTCCGAACGCCTCACGCCGTATCTCAACCTCGAGAATCGCGACACCGCGGTGCTGTTCGGTGACGGGTCCGGTGCGGTCATCGTCGAACCATCTAGCACGGATGAAGGCATCCGATCGATCAACGTTGGCTCGGACGGCAATCTCGCCGGCGCGTTGACCGTGGAAGGTGCGGGCTCGTCTTGGATGGAGGTCCCCTCGCCGGTGCAAGTCGTGATGGACGGTCGCGAGGTCTTTCGAAACGCCGTGATCGGCATGGGTGCAGCAGCCGAGAAGGCGCTCGCGGACGCAGGATGGTCGATCGACGACGTGGATCTCCTCATTCCGCATCAAGCCAATATCAGGATCATCGACGCCACGACGAAGCGCCTCGGAATCGACCCGGACAAGGTCTACACGAACATCGACGCATACGGGAACACCTCGGCCGCCACGATCCCGCTGGCTCTATCGGAGGCCATCGATCGCGGCCGTTTGAGACCCGGTGCCAAACTCGTGCTCGTCGCTTTCGGCGCGGGTCTGACCTGGGGAGCCACCGCGGTCCAGTGGGGTGAGAGGGTCGAGCCGAAGTCGGTCAGTGACGCCGCTCTTCCGCCGAGCGACCGGTCCGGCATCGAGATCATGGTCGACCGTCAACGCGCGAGGTATGGATGAGCCGCGTCGCTCTCGTCACCGGAGGTTCGCGGGGAATCGGGCGAGCGATCGCGTTGCGTCTTGCATCCGACGGTCATGTTGTTGCGATCAACTACGCGGCGAATCGTGCGGCAGCCGATGATGTCGTCGAGACCATCACGGCGAACGGCGGAACTGCGATGGCCGTGCAGGCGGACGTCGGGGACACCGACGCAGTCGGTGCGATGTTCGAAGACGTGGAAGAGCGTCTCGGGCGGGTTGAAATACTCGTCAACAACGCAGGGATCACGAGGGATGACCTGCTCCTGAGAATGGGACCCGACGCCTGGGATCAGGTCATCGAGACGAACCTTCGCTCCGTGTACCTCTGCTCGCGGGCCGCCATGCGCGGCATGCTCCGCGCGCGATGGGGTCGGATCATCTCGGTGAGTTCCATCTCGGGCATCTCGGGAAACCCCGGCCAGGCGAACTACGCGGCGTCGAAGGCCGGGATCATCGGCTTCTCGAAGTCGATCGCCCGGGAGATCGGGTCGAGGAACATCACGGTCAACGTGGTCGCCCCCGGCTTCATCGAAACAGACATGACGGAAGAACTCGGAACCGAGGTCGCGGAAGAGGTGGCCCGCAGGGTCGCCGTCGGTCGCCTTGGACGCCCGGAAGAGATCGCGGCGGCGGTGGGCTATCTTGCCTCCGACGACGCGGCGTACGTAACGGGTCAGACACTCGTCGTGGACGGCGGTCTGGCCCTGTAGGACGGCTACTAGGAGGCTGAATCAATGGAGCGCACGGAGATCGAATCGAAACTGACCGACCTTCTCGTCGATGAATTGGGGATCGAGCGCGAGGACATCAGAGCAGACGCGAAGTTCGAAGAGGACCTCGACGTTGATTCGCTCGGCGTCGTTGAGCTGCTCATGGCCCTCGAAGACAATTTCGGAGTGAAGATTCCGGACGAGGAAGCCGAGCAGATCTCGACGGTGGGTGAGGCGATCGACCTCGTTGAGAAGAAGCTCAACGGCTAAGAGAGGAAGAAGGAGCAGGAGCAGGAGCGCATCATGAACGACCGTCGCGTCGTCGTCACAGGTCTCGGTACCGTCAATCCCGTCGGCGGTGACGTCGAGAGTACCTGGCGCGGACTCCTCGACGGAGTCTCGGGGATCGGACCGATCACGGCGATCGATGCTTCGGATCTTCCGTCCCAGATCGCCGGGGAGATCACGGACTTCGACGTCGAAGCGTTCATGCCACGCCGCCAAGCGAGGCGGATGGATCGGTACGGCCAGCTCTTCTGGGTCGCCGCCGGCGAAGCGCTCGACGATTCGGGCATCGCCTACGAGCCGGATGATCCGGCTGCCTATCGCGCCGGTGTCGTCGTTGGATCCGGGATCGGTGGCGTGGCCACGTTCGAAGAAGAACTGACCACGCTGCTCGAGATCGGCCCGCACCGACTGAGCCCATTCGGGATCCCGAAGATCATCGCCAACATGGCGGGCGGTCAGGTCTCGATCGACTTCAATCTCTACGGACCGAACACCACAGCCGTGACCGCCTGTGCGGCGTCCGCCAACGCCATCGGTGATGCCGCAGCGATCATCGCGCGAGGGTCGGCCGATGTGATGGTCGCCGGAGGCGCCGATGCCGCCATCACCCGCTTCGCCATGGGCGGGTTCGCCCAGGCAAGAGCGTTGAGCACTCGCAATGACGACCCCCAAGGCGCCAGTCGGCCGTTCGACGCGGGTCGCGATGGTTTCGTCATGGCCGAAGGGGCCGCGGCTCTGGTCCTCGAAGAGCGGGAGCATGCCCTGATGCGCGGTGCGAACGTGTACGCCGAAGTCATTGGATACGGCATGTCGGCCGACGGGTACCACGTCACGCTGCCGCGACCCGGTGGTGGCGGTGCGGCGAGGGCCATGCAGAGCGCACTCGACGATGCAGGGATCGTCGCCGAAAAGGTCTCGTACCTGAACGCACACGGGACGTCGACGGCGGCGAACGACGTTACCGAAACCATGGCGATCAAGACCGTGTTCGGCGATCATGCGTACCGGGTGCCGATCTCATCGACGAAGTCGATGACGGGGCACTTGCTCGGTGGGGCCGGGGCAATCGAGGCTGTCGCCAGCGTGCTTGCGATCCGCGATCGTGTCGTGCCTCCCACGATCAACCTCACGGATCCGGACCCGGAGTGCGACCTCGACTACGTGCCGGGTGAAGCCAGGAGCGTCGACGTGCAATACGCGATGAGCAACTCCTTCGGCTTCGGCGGCCACAACGTCGTGCTTCTCTTCCGTAGTCCGTAGTCCGTAGTCCGTAGCCGGGGTCTTTCTACTTTCTACTTTCTACTTCGTACTGATCCGGGGCCCAGGAACCGCGCTCGATCCAGGGTCCGGTTGCGGCAGCCACCAGTTCGATGGCTTCGGCGTGTGCGGGCTTGTCCCTGTTGAGCCCGGCGAGGGGACGCCCGGTGAGGAACAGTCGGGCAGCCTGGATCGGATCCTGGTGCGAGACGAAGATCACCGGGCTATCTGAAACATCTCGACGGCTCCGGATCGCTCCTCCCACGCGCCGGGCGAGATCGGCGAGCGGTTCCGGGGAGAACGGGAGATGTTCGGGATGCTCGAGGTACGCCGTGAGTTCGCCCGGGAACGATGCCTCGAGTTGCTCCCAGACACAGCCGGCCCAGCGCGATCCCAGCGCCCATTCCGTCAGAGCACCATCGATCGCCACGCCACCGTCGGTGCGATTCGCGATGATCTGTGCCGTCTCGACGGCACGATCGAGGGGGGACGTCACCACCGTGGCACCGTGGGGGAGATGATCGGCTACCTCGGCGGCCTGCCGTCGCCCGGCGGCCGAGAGAGGGAAACCCGGGAGGTTCGCGTAGACGACGTGATCGGGGTTCCGGACCTCGCCGTGCCTGACGAGAAAGATGCTGTCGGCTGCGACCCTCATCTCGTCGAGGCTACCGGTACCGTGGAGGCATGACGCGATTCGCCGAACCAATCCTCCACGTCGACATGGATTCGTTCTTCGTCGAGGTAGAACGACTCGATCACCCGGAACTGATCGGGAAGCCTGTCGCTGTCGGGGGGACCGAAGGCCGCGGCGTCGTGGCATCGGCCAGCTACGAAGCTCGCAGCTTCGGAGTTCGATCAGCCATGCCCGTCGGCGAGGCACGGCGGCGATGCCCCGACCTCGTGGTCGTCAACACCTCGCACGGTCGCTACGGCGCCGTGTCGGCCGAGATCTTCGAGATCATGCGCTCGTTCACGCCGCTGGTCGAGGGGATATCGATCGACGAGGCATTCCTGGATGTATCGGGGCTCAGGCTCCACTACTCGTCCGTCGAGCAGATCGGCGCAGAGATCAGGGTGGCGATCAGGAACCGGGTCGGCATCCCGGCGTCGGTCGGAATCGCAGCGAACAAGTTCGTCGCGAAACTCGCATCGAAACATGCCAAGCCGGACGGGATGCTGCTGATCGGGGCGGGAACGGAACTCGACTTCCTCCACCCGCTACCAATCGGTGAGTTGTGGGGCGTGGGCGAGGCGACGGAGAAGTCCCTCGGCGCACTCGGGATTCGGACCATCGGCGACCTTGCCGAAACGCCGCCCGCTCTCCTGGAACACCGGATCGGGAAGGCGGCGGCACAGCACTTCGGTGGGCTGGCCATGGGTCGCGATCCCCGCTTCGTCGAGGGAGGGACACCTGCCCGCTCGATCTCATCGGAGGCCACGTTCACCCGCGACCTCGCTGATCGGGACGCGGTCGAGCGGGAGACACTCAGGATGTGCGACCAGGTTGCAGCACGGCTGGCCAAGGCACGGGTTGCCGGCCACACGGTCACGCTCAAGGTCCGATTCTCCGACTTCACCACGATCAGTCGTTCATCGCGTCGTGCGATGCCGATCATCCACACCACCGAGATCTGGGAGACCGCTCGCACGCTGATCGATCGTGCGGCCATCGGCGCCCGGTCTGTCCGCCTGCTCGGCGTGGCGGTGAGCGACCTCGTCGATGTCGAGGGCACCAGGCAGATGGTGCTGGGTCGCGAGCAGATCGAAGCTGCCGCCGAGGCCGTCGACGAGGTTCGGGACCGATTCGGCGCGGGTGCCGTCATGCCCGCCAGAGTTGCACCACGTCCGCGAGATCCGGACCGACGGCTTCCGAGGACTCCCTGAATCCACCCGTTACGCGAAAGCGATGGACCGGTATACTGCGAGTGGGAACTGGTTTGAAGCGGAGGCTTGCCGAATGGCGCTGGACGATCGAGAGCAGAAGATCCTCGAAGAGATCGAGCGCAACCTCTATGCCGAGGACCCCAAACTCGCGCATACGATTGCCAAGACCGATCCGTCGGTGCGGATCAAGCGGCGTCGACTCCTTGCAGGAATCGGCTTCTTCGTTGGGCTGGCGATCATGCTCGGTACCTTCACGCGGTTCTCGTATCTCGCCGGCTTGGGCTTCATCTTGATGGTGGCGTCCGCTGCGATGATCGCTGCGACGATGCGCGGGATGCGGGCCGAGCGAACCGCCTCGTTCTCCGTCTACGGGTGGATGGGAGACGTCAGAGAACGTTGGCGTCGAGAACGCTAGGATTGCGGCTCCCGCGAGGGATCACAAGGATTACGAACCGGCCGGGCGGCCGGAGAACGATGGGGAGAACGCGTGGAAGGTTTCACCGCTCAGCAAGCGACTCGACTTACAAGCTGTACGCCTCATCAGCTGCGCTACTGGGACAAGGTGGCACTCGTAGAACCCTCTCTCCAGCAAACCGGCGGCCGACCGGGTCGTCGCCGTCTCTACTCGTTTCGCGATCTGGTGGCCCTTCGCGTCGTGAGGAGTCTCCTCGACAATGGGATGTCGATCCAGCGGGTGCGCCGAGCGTGGGACTACCTGCGGCGGACCGGGGACATGGAGAACCACCTCTCCGAGATCCGCCTGGTCACCGACGGGGATTCGATCTTCGCCGTCGCGGTTGATGAGGAAGAGATCCTCGATGCTCTGCGACAGGGGCAGTTGGCATTCTTCGTAGCGATCAACGACATCACACAGTCCGTCGAAGAGGACGTCTCCCGATTCGAACTCGACCGGACTCAGTTCCTCGAGATGCTCCGCTTCGTCGAAGACGACGTTCTCACAGAGGTCGACGAAGCCAGCGGGTGATCCGGAAGC
This sequence comes from Acidimicrobiia bacterium, assembly GCA_030599515.1. GTDB lineage: Bacteria > Actinomycetota > Acidimicrobiia > Spongiisociales > UBA5794 > JAHEEL01. The sequence continues at coordinate 3,003 of JAUVNV010000065.1, read as the reverse complement.
CGGCGAGCGGATTCCCGATTCAACGCCGGAACCGTCTCCGAAGCGAACCCAACCGGTAGTGCGAGCGCGTGCGCTCGATCCGGGAGTATCGGGCCGCGAGTTGGCGGCTTGTCAGTTCCATCGACCGGCGGGCGACATCGACCTGCTCTTCGGACACGGACCCGGTGCTGCCGTAGACCGATCGCGTGTAGACGGCGGCCAACGGCACCATCACGCCATCGACCCGCGCCGCGACCTCATCCGGCGTGGCGGCAGGGTCCGGTTCCTCGGCCAGATCGGTGAGCCTCACGACGATCTCTTCCCACGCCGCCGAGACGTCGCCCTTGGACAGGCGTCGCATGCGGCCGCGGCGGCGGATCCACTTGACGAGCGGCAGCGCGACGGCGACGAGGACCAGGAGCGTGGCGATGAAGCCGACGATCGGGACCCATAGGGGAGTTGCCGACGATGTCGTCGTCTCCCCACCGGCGCCGATGAAGCCTGGATCCGGTCGCTGGTCGTCCGGTGAGAAGATGCCGCCCGGCAGGTTGCCGCCGTTGACGGTCGGCGCACGCACCGGTTCGGGAACCTGGTCGAGATAGCCGGCGAGGTCGTAGCCCAGAGCGTTCTCCATCGCCCGGTAGCTCGTAGCCGGATTGGCGCCGTCGCGGCGGGGCGTCGGATCGAAGCTGACCCATCCTTGCGTCGGGATCCACAGCTCGATCCAGGAGTGGGCATTGTTGTCTCTGACCACCACCTCGTCAACGCTGATGCTGTCGCCGGGAGTGAAGCCCAGAACAACCCTCGTCGGGATTCCGACGGTGCGGGTCATCACCGCCATCGATGTCGCGAACTGTTCGCAGTAGCCCCTGCGATATCCTGCGTTCTCCGGCACATCATCGAACAGCCAGGTGGCGAGGACGTCATCTCCGTGTCCCTGACCATGGACATCGAGGTCGTAGACGAAGCCTCCGGACTCACGGAACCAATGCTCGATCGCGAGACCCTTCTCGAACGCCGTGGTGAGTTTGCGCGTCAACGCGATCGCCTGTGCTCGGATCCGCCCGTCGATGTCCGCGGGAAGGTCGGTGTACCGCTCGGCGTCGGGAAGTTCCCGGAACTCCACGTCGGCAGGTTCCGGTAGTGTCTCGCCGTCGGCGGCAGCCGCGGAGAACAGGGGAGAGAGATCTCCGCCGGGCAACCCGGCGACCGCCGCCGGATCGATCACCGGGATCTCGGAGACGACCCGGTACACCATGCCCTGGTAGGTCCGGTCCCCGCGGAATGCCAGCGCCGTGTCAGTTCGGCGGATTCGGAACGCATCGGCGTCCTCGCCGTCGGCGCCGACGACGGCGTACGGCGTGGGCAGCCATTCCTGTCCGAGCGCCTCGATCTCGATATCTGCCGTGACGCTCTCGGTCGCTCCGCTGTACTCGTACCCGATCTCTTCGAGCGGCGCTTCGTCCAACTCGTGAAGCTCCGCTCGGCCGGCCGACCACCGACCGTTGCTGTAGGTCTCCATCGTCAGCAGCCGGAAGTACACGTCGTCGGGAGACACATCCCCATCGATCTTCGCCCTGAAGAGCGGGGTGCCCTCCCGGGAAACGAGCCCTTCGTAGATGCTGACGTACGGGTTGTAGGAGACGCTGCTCCCGTAGAAGCCGCCGCCCAAACCTCCTCCGGTACGCCATGCCAGCACACCGTCGGCTGGAAGTCGCGGTCCGAGCACTCCTGCTCCGGCCACGGCGAGGGAAGCGGTGAAGACCACGAGCAGCACAGCAGTGGGGGATGGCGCGTTCGAGGGGCGTCGCTGTCGATCACCTGCCATCCTTCCGGCCCCCCGATCGCGTTCGTCCAGAGCGACGGCGAGAACCGTCCCGGCGACCAGGATGATGAAGGCACCGAGGACGATGAGGCCGTCGTTGCGCCGGTTCAGCGTCGCGAACTGGAGAGCAACGACGAGCGGTGGGAGGAGCGCTACGAAGGGATGATCCTTCGAGAGGCCCCAGGCAAGGAGAGTGCCGAGCAGCCAGAACAGAGCCGTCAGGATGATGACGATTCCGGTACTCGGCCGGACCGGTTCGACGCCGTGCCGGATAACGTCGAAGGCACGGACGAGATCCCCCCAGAGCACGGCAATTCCCGGGGCAGTCGGCAGGATGAGGAGCGACTCTGAGGGCGCCGCGAACCTCGTAGCCGCCAGGAAGAGCGCCACAAGGTTGATCAACACGATCCATATCGCTCGCAACCGGTACGTGACGGCCGTCCAGGTGGCGATGAGTCCGACGGCGAGACCGGACAGCACGACGAATTGCCACTTCGCTCCCGACTCCGTCGGCAGCAGCAGCCGGGTCAGTTGCCAGAAGGCGAATCCGATCGACGCGAGGCCGGCTATCCAGCTGTAGCGGTAGACCACGTCCGCTCCATTCCTTGCTTCCACGCCGGCGCCCAGTGCTCGGGTGATCGCGACGAGACCGTGGTCGCTCCGGCGCGGGCGAACTGCACGAGTGCATCGTCGGACTCGGATCCGGATGACATCACGACCGTCCGGTAGAAGTCCTTCCCGAGCGCCCGATACATGCCGAGAACGGGGTCGTCGGGCACACCGGTAACCAGGATGAGAACGCCTCCCGTCACTCCCGTGCGGCGAAGACGAGTGAGCGCCGTGGTCAGATCGAGACCTAGCACCGGCTGCACAGTGGCGAGCTCTTCCATCGCGATCCCGTAGCCCTCGCCGGTGCCGACCACGATCCCGGACCCGCTCCCGGTCCCGGTCCACAGCGTCGGCGTATGTCCGTTTCTGAACAGATGCCGGAACACGGAAGCGACTCCTCGAACGGCGTGTTCGAACGCTTCCGACTCCGGATACGCCGCTTGACGGGGATCGAGGAGGACCAGCGCTCTGGTTTGCCAGGGCGTCTCCAACTGCCGAATCATGAGTTCGTCGCGTTTCGCCGACGATGGCCAGTGAACCTGTCTGAGGTCATCCCCTTGCTGGTACTCGCGAAGGGTGAAGAAGTCCTC
>JAUVNV010000144.1 GCA_030599515.1 Acidimicrobiia bacterium | reverse complement strand
TCTGGCGTAGAAAACGCCGGCAACATCGTGCCGTTTTCTAAGCAAGACGCCGGGGGGCCGGTGAACTGGGACTCGTAGAGCCGGACGTAGGCGCCTGCGAGTGCGAGGAGTTCGTGATGGTTGCCTTGTTCGACAATACGACCGTCCTCCATGACGAGAATCAGATCTGCGTCCCGGATCGTGGAGAGTCGGTGGGCGATCACGAAGCTCGTCCGGTCGGCACGCAGCGCCGACATGGCGTGCTGGACGAGCACCTCGGTGCGGGTGTCGACCGAACTCGTTGCCTCGTCGAGGATCAGAAGCGCCGGGTCCGCGAGGAATGCTCTCGCGATCGTGATGAGCTGCTTCTCGCCTGCGCTGATCCGGCCGCCATCGTCGTCGACGACCGTGTCGTAACCGTCGGGTAGGGCACCGACGAACCGGTCGACGTAGGTCGCCCGCGCCGCTTCCATGATCTCGTCTTCGGTGGCGTCGAGACGTCCGTATGCGATGTTGTCCCTGATCGTCCCTTCGAACAGCCAGGTGTCCTGGAGAACCATGCCGGTCTGAAGGCGGAGATCGTCCCGCCGCATCGTGGCGATGTCGATGCCGTCGAGGGTGATGTGTCCGGCGTCCAGGTCGTAGAACCGCATGATGAGGTTGACGAGCGTCGTCTTGCCTGCACCGGTCGGTCCGACGATCGCGACGGTCTGGCCGGGGTCGACATGGAAGCTCATGTGGTCGATCAGCGGCTGATCCTCGAGGTACCGGAACGAGACGTCCTCGAACGCCACGCGACCGTGGCTAACGGTCGGTGTCTCCGCGAGTTCGCTGTCTGCCGGCTCGTCTTCTGCGTCGAGGAGTTCGAACACGCGCTCGATCGAGGCCACCCCCGACTGCAGGAGGTTGGCCATCGAAGCGACCTGTGTGATGGGCCGGGTGAACTGCCGGGAGTACTGGATGAACGCCTGCACGTCACCGAGACTCAGCGATCCGCTCGCAACCCTGAGGCCGCCGATCACGGCGATGATCACGTAGTTCAGGTTCCCGATGAACATCGCGATCGGCATGATCAGGCCCGACAGAAACTGGGCGCCGAAGCTCGCCTCGTACAAGCCGTCGTTCTCGGCCTCGAATGACTCCTGCACTTCGCTCTGGCGGCCGAACACCTTGACGAGGGCGTGTCCCGTGAAGGCTTCTTCGACCTGGGCATTCAGATTGCCGGTTCGGCGCCATTGGGCGACGAATCTCGTCTGCGACTTCCGCATGACGAGGCCGGCGAGGAGCATCGTCAGCGGGATCGTCACGAGGGCGATCAGGGCGAGGCTCCAGGAGATGGAGATCATCATCGCGAATACGAACACGATCGTGAGGAGCGAGTTGAGGAGCTGGCTCATCGTCTGCTGGAGGCTCTGGGAGACGTTGTCGATGTCGTTCGTGACCCGGCTCAGGAGCTCACCGCGCGGCAGCCCGTCGAAGTAGCGCAATGGCAGATGGTTGATCTTGTCTTCGACCTCGGCCCGCAGACGCAACATGGTGTGCTGGACGACGTCGTTGAGGAGGTAGCCCTGGAGGAACTGGAACAGGAAGGAGGCCGCGTAGAGGGCGAGTGCGAAGAGGAGAACGTTTCGCAGTGCGGAGAAGTCGATGCCCTGGCCCGCCACGAAGTCAACACCGCCCAGCATGTCGGCGATCTGATCCTGGCCCCTTGCCCGCACCGATTCGATCGCCTCAGCCTTCGACATCCCGGCAGGGAGCATCTTCCCGACCACGCCCGAGAAGATGATGTCGGTGGCCCGACCCAACACTCTGGGACCGATGGACGCGAGCGCCACGCTGACGACGGCTGCGGCGATCACGGCGATGACCTTCAGGCGTTCGGGTCGGAGACGTCTGATGAGCCGCCGCATGGACGGCCCGAAGTGGATGGCCTTCTGTCCGAGTGTCTGACTGCCGAATGGCCCTCGACCGTGCCCCGCGCTCTGGATCTCGACCCGTTCGGTCTTCTTCATCGTCGGCGGCGTGCTCATGACACCTCCGCTGCGAGTTGCGAGTCAACGATCTCGGCGTACGGGATGCAGGTTTCGATCAGTTCGTCGTGGGTTCCGAGACCGACGATGCCCCCGTCCTCCAGCACCACGATCTGATCTGCATCCATGATTGTCGCGACCCGCTGCGCCACGATGATGACGGTGGCATCTGCGGTCACGCTCTTGAGGGCATGGCGGAGGTTGGCGTCCGTGGTGACGTCGAGGGCGGAGAACGAGTCGTCGAACAGGTAGAGCTCCGGGCGGCGGATGAGGGCCCGTGCGATTGCGAGCCGCTGGCGCTGTCCACCGGAGACGTTGGTGCCACCCTGTGAGATGGCGGAATCGAGACCGTCGGGCATCGCCTCGACGAACTCGCGGGCCTGAGCGATCTCCAGCGCTTCCCACATCTCGGCTTCGGTGGCGTCCGGCTTGCCATATCGAAGGTTCGAGGCGACGGTGCCCGAGAAGAGGTAGACGGTCTGCGGGACAAGACCGATCTTGTTCCACAGGGTGTCAGGGTCGATCTCACGCACATCGACTCCGTCCACGAGAATCCGGCCCTCTGTGGAGTCGAAGAGGCGTGGAATCAGATTGACGAGAGTCGTCTTGCCGGCGCCGGTGGATCCGATCACGGCCGTCGTCTGACCCGGACGCGCGGCGAAACTGATGCCGCACAGGACCGGATGCTCGGCGCCGGGGTACTGAAATCCTGCGTCATCGAACTCGACGGTGCTGCGTTGGGGGAGTTCGGTGATTCCGTGCGTCGGTGGTGCCACCGATGACTCGGTGTCGAGGACCTCGCCGATGCGGTCGGCGGAGACGGATGCACGGGGGAGGAGCATGAACATGAACGTCGCCATCATCACGGACATGAGGATCTGGATGATGTAGGTCAGGAAGGCGGTCAGGGAGCCGATCTGCATCGCCCCCGAGTCGACGCGAACCGAGCCGAACCAGAGCACGGCGACACTCGAGAGGTTCATCACCAGCATCACGGACGGGAAGATCGCCGCCATCCACCGGCCTACGTTGATCGACACGTTCGTCAGATCTGCGTTGGCTTCACCGAATCGATCGGTCTCGAACGGTTCTCGGACGAAGGCGCGAACCACCCTGATCCCGGTGATCTGCTCCCGGAGAACCCGGTTGACCGTGTCGAGTCGTTTCTGCATGATGCGGAACCCGGGGACCATGTGCGACAGGATGAACCAGATGATCAGCGCGAGAATCGGGACGAGCGCCAGGATCAGCCAGGAGAGTCCGACGTCCTCGCGCAGCGCCATGAACACACCACCGACCATCATGATTGGGGCGGTCACGAGCATCGTGAAGGTCATGAGGACCAGCATCTGGACCTGCTGGACGTCGTTCGTGTTGCGGGTGAGGAGCGACGGTGCCCCGAAGCGGGCCATCTCCCGACCGGAGAATTCGAGCACCCGGTGGAAGAACGCCGAACGAACGTCTCGCCCGAACGCCATGGCCGCACGGGCCCCGAAGTAGACGGCCGTGATCGTGACGAGCACCTGGACCAGGGACACCGCGAGCATCCATCCTCCCATACGGAGGATGTAGCCGGTGTCGCCGCGGATCACGCCCTTGTCGATGATGTCGGCGTTGAGGCTCGGCAGGGTGAGTGCGGCGATCGTGCCGATGAGTTGGAGCACGACGACGATCGCGATCTCCCGCTTGTAGGGCTTGAGGTAGCGGCGGAGGATCGCTATCAGCACCAGGTGGTCGCTTTCCAGTCGGGTCCTGCGATGCCGTGCAACAGCATGTCGACGATTTCGGAGGCGCCGGGCTTCGCGTCGGCCGCCATCAGCGGATGTGCATTGGCGAAGACGAAGCCCAGGAACGCCACGGCGGCCCTGCCCGGCTCGACCCGGAGTCTCTCTCGGTGGCGGTCGAGGAGTTCGGTGAGTGCCGTGAGGATCGCGGCGTTCGATTCCATGACGAACCGGTGCGCCTCTTCCGGCTTCCTGGGGCCGGTCCGCTGGATTGTGCGCAGGACACCGACGAGGGTCCCGATCCGTTCGCTCCGCTCGAGAAGGATGACGGCGACCGATTCGAGTTGATCTTCCAACGGGGCGTTGGCGGAGACGTCTGCTATTGCCGCTCGAAACGGTGTGGGGTCCATCGTGACCTTCACGGCTTCGATGATCACCGCCGGCTTGTCGGGGAAGACGCTGAAGATCGTGCCTTCGGCGACACCGGCGGCTTCGGCCATCTCCCGCGATGTGAGCGTCGATCCCTTCTCGAGAATGAGTGGGATGACAGCTTCGACGATCGCCCGCCGACGGTCGTCGGGGGCGAGCGGTTTGGCGCGTTGATGGATGGTGGTCACCCGGCGAGTATAACTGAGTGAGGACTCACTCAGTCGTGTCGGCAGTAGCAATGGGCGGGCGGAGCGCTGACGGAGTTCTCGGAGGCGGGGGACCGGTGACTGGTAGCGTGCCGATCGAGATGACCGAGCATGAACGAATCGCCGCCGACCAGTTCGGCGTGGAAGGCACGAGCAGCCCGCTGCCGGGCTACACCGACGAGAACGCGAAGATCGTCGACCGGAACGGCGGCGCAGTCCTGCTCCGAGTATCCCCCTCGGATTGTGACCCCGAAGAGATCGCCTTCTGCCAGCGGGTCATCGCTGCGACGGCCGATCTCGAGGTCGGGACACCCGCCGTCGTCCCGACCGTCGGCGGTGACGGATGGGCGATCCTGGACGATGGACGGATCGCACAGATGTACACGTGGGTCGACGGCGTCTCGTTCAGCGAGGTCGGATGTCCTGCACAGCTTGCCGGCGAGATCGGGGCGGTCGCCGGCTCGATGGTCCGCTGTCTGCAGAGCGTTCCAGCGTGGCCGCGGCCGACCGGATTCCAGTGGGAGATCACGGACGCCGGCACGGTCGTTCGCGAGCGGATGGCTTCTATCGACGATGGCCGGCGCAGGAAGCTCATCGGTCGCGTGCTCGATCGATACGACCGACTCGATCTCTCAACGCTCCCGCGACAGGTGATCCACAACGACCTGAACAGCGAGAACCTCCTGGTTCGGAATGACGCCATCGTGGGAGTCATCGACTTCGGTGACGTCGTCGAGTCGGTTCGGATCGCCGAGCTCGCGATCGCCTGTGCATACGCGATGCTCGACCAGAACGATCCCGTCTCAGTGGCGATGGGCGTTATCGCCGGGTATCGATCGGTGACCGAGCCAACGCAAGCAGAAGGCAACGTGCTCCTCGATCTGATCCTGGCCCGATTGGCAACGTCGGTCGCGATGTCGGCGAGCAGCGACGGCGCAAACCCGCACCAGATGGCATCCGAGAGTCTCGCGTGGGATCTGCTGGAGCGTCTGATGGCAGCCGATCTGGACGCTATCGCGGCCGACCTCGCCGCCGTCCTTTCCGGTCGCCGTCCGGCATAGACGACCGCATCATCGGGGGGTGGCGCCGATCGTGGCGTGATCCCGCTGTGCGGCAGTCGGGTGGATCGAGGTGATGTCGTTGAGCGCGATCGACTCGGTTCCCGTTTCGCGACGGAGGAAGATCGTCCACCACACCCATCGGCCGTGTCCGTAGACTTCGAGGTACTGAGGGAGAGGTTCCCCGATGCTGCCATCCGGATCTGTGACGTTCCTGTTCACCGACATCGAAGGAAGTAGCCGGCTCTGGGATACCGCTCCGGAGAGCATGCCCGAGGTGCTCGCCCGCCACAATCGCCTGGTTTCGAGAGCGATCTCGAGGCGCGGCGGTCACATCGTCAAGGACAAGGGGGATGGTTTCTTCGCAGCGTTTGCGTCGCCGGTTGACGGCGTGCTTGCTGCTATCGAGGCCCAGCGAGGCCTTGCCGATCAGGACTGGGGTAAGGAGATCGGTGCCCTCCGTGTGCGCATGGCACTCCACACGGCACAGGTCGAACCCGAAGATGGGGACTATCACGGACCGGATGTCAATCGCGTCGCCAGGCTCGAGGCCGCGGCGCACGGCGGACAGGTACTGCTCTCGGATGCTGCGGCGGATTCGCTGAGGGCCATCCTCCCGGTCGGATGCGGAACGCGCGATCTCGGGCGCCATCAGCTGAGAGGCTTGGCGCGACCGGCGAACGTGTTCCAGGTTGTCGCCGACGATCTGCCGTGTGACTTCCCTCCGATCCGATCCCCCACCGTTGCCCGCGCGCGCCTCCCGGATCTCGACACGTCGTTCGTTGGACGAGACGCCGAACTCCACCGGATCGACGACTTGCTCGGCACCAGCGAGTGCCGTCTGCTGACGCTCGTCGGCCCCGGCGGGATCGGGAAGACACGGCTGGCAATCGAGGCGGCCCATCGGCTGGCAAACCAGCACCCCCACGGTGCCCACTTCGTTCCGCTGGCGTCGGTCACTGCGCCCGAAGCAGTCGTGCCCGCGATCGGAGACTCGCTCGGTTTCTCAGTGGACGTCCAGTTCAGTGGATTGATCGACCAGCGGACCCAGATTCTCGATTTCGTTGGACATCATGCGATGTTGATGG
>JAUVNV010000006.1 GCA_030599515.1 Acidimicrobiia bacterium | reverse complement strand
GATGAGATAGAGCTTCACGAGACCGACACTACCGACACCCGTTTCACCGTGCACCAACAGACCGGGGGCCAGGATACCCGTCGACGGGTATCCTGCTCGGAGGGCCTGTAGCTCCAATGGCAGAGCAGCGGACTTTTAATCCGAAGCGTGTGGGTTCGAGTCCCACCAGGCCCACGACTCGCTTCGCTCGCGGTACTCAGTACTCGGCACTGAGCACCAGAGCCAATCGAGTCACACTGGGCCACACACCACCGAGAGGAACAGTCATGGGAAGCGTCATCGGAACCATTGTCGGGGGCCTTATCGCCGGCCTGGTCCTGGGGCCTCTGGCGCGACTCATCATCCCCGGTAGACAAGACATCTCTCTGATCGGGACGATTCTCGTCGGCGCGGGTGCCGCCATCCTCGGCGGGTTCTTCGCCGACCTCATCGGCGTCGGCAGCACGGCCGGCATCGACTGGATCAAGCTACTCATCCAGATCGTCCTCGCCGTCATCGGTATCGGTCTCTTCGCCGGGGCGACCAGCCGGAGGGCGTAGCCTTGGATACCCCCTCGTTCATCCGCTCGCTCCCGAAGGCCGAACTCCATCTCCACATCGAAGGGACGCTCGAACCCGAGATGATGGTCGACCTCGCCGCCCGCAACGGCATCGACCTCCCGTTCGCTACGGTCGACGAGGTTCGCGCCGCGTACGAGTTCTCCGACCTCCAGTCGTTCCTCGACATCTACTAACAGGGCGCCGCGGTTCTCGTGACGGAGCAGGACTTCTACGACCTCATGCTTGCTTACCTGACGCGCGCTGCCGACGACGGGGTTCGAAGAGCCGAGATCTTCTTCGATCCACAGACGCACACAGAGCGGGGTATCGGATTCCCTGTGTTCATGGATGGTTTCACCCGTGCGATGACGGACGCTGAGGAGCGCTGGGGGATCTCCGCAGCGTTGATCATGTGCTTCCTCCGCCACCTCTCCGGTGACGACGCAGTCGAGACCTGGCTCGCGGCCGAACCCTTCACCGACCGGATCATCGGCGTGGGCCTCGACTCGGGAGAGATCGGGAATCCGCCGGAACTGTTCGCCCGGGCATACGCCATGGCACGCGCCGCAGGTCTTCACTCTGTGGCCCACGCCGGAGAGGAAGGCCCACCCGGGTACATCACCGGCGCCCTCGACACGCTCGGTGCGGAACGGATCGACCACGGCGTGCGGTGCGACGAAGACCCCACGCTGGTCGAACGTCTCGTGAACGAGCAGATCCCGCTCACGATGTGCCCCCTGTCGAACGTGGAACTCCGGGTCGTCGACCGCCTCGAGGATCACAACTTGAAGCGTCTTCTCGACCGCGGCGTTCGCGTAACCATCAACTCGGACGATCCGGCCTACTTCGGTGGCTATGTACTCGACAACTACGTGGCAACGGCCGAGGCTCTCGACCTGAGTCGCGAGGATCTCATCGCTCTGGCACGCAACTCGATCGAAGCGGCGTTCCTGTCCCACACCGACCGAGCGGAACTGCTCCGCGAACTCGACATCATCACCAACTCCTGACCCGACCAACTTGCACAACGCCCTCATCGCCTGGAGACTCCCCATATGGATCGATACTTGCAACGCCGCACCCAGTTCATGGACACGATCGCGAACGGTCTCGCGATCGTCCCTGCCGCCGTCGAGACCGTCCGGAACGACGACGTCCACCACGTGTTCCGCCAGTCATCGGACTTCTTCTTTCTGACCGGGTTCGAAGAACCGGATGCCGTGGCGTTGTTCGACCCGACGCACGATCAGCCTTATGTGCTCTTCGTCCGACCACGCGACCCCGAGATGGAGGCATGGAACGGGAAGCGCGCCGGCGTCGAAGGCGCCACGGAACGCTTCGGAGCCGACGAAGCCTTCCCCATCTCCGACCTCGAGAAGGTCCTCCGCGACCGGTTCCGCGATCGCGACGCTCTGTGGTACGCGACCGGTAGCTCAATCGACTCTCGTGTGCTCGGAACTCTGCGCCAGGCGAGGAGCATGCGGATCAGGGCCGGTGTCACCGTCCCATCCTCGATCATCGATCCATCGACAGTCCTCGACGAACTGAGGCTCATCAAGTCGTCCGAGGAGATCGATGCTCTTCGCGAGGCCTGCCGCATCTCCGCGAACGGTCACGCCGAGGCGATGCGCTTCGCCGCTCCAGGACGGTCCGAGCACGATGTGCAGTCGGTGATGGAGTACGTCTTCCGCTCATCGGGAGCCACCCGTGAGGGATACCCGTCCATCGTCGCCTCCGGCGACAGCGCTTGCATCCTGCACTACGTCGAGAACGATCAACTTCTACAGGACGGTGACCTCCTCCTGATCGATGCCGCAGCCGAGATCGGCTACTTGTCTTCCGACATCACCCGCACGTTCCCCGTCAACGGCCGATTCAGCGATGCCCAGCGAGCCGTGTATGACATCGTGCTCGCAGCTCAGGAAGCCGTCATCGAGGCCTGCAAGCCCGGTCTTGCCTTCACCGACATGCACGAGATCGCCGTGCGAACCCTCGCCGAGGGCCTGGTCGCTCTCGGTCTCCTCCCGGGGCCGGTCGAAGATGCCATTGCCTACGGGTGGTACCGGGAGTTCTATTTCCACGGAACCGGCCACTGGCTCGGTATGGATGTCCACGACGCCGGTGCGTATCGGATCGATGGCGCCGGCCGGCCGCTTCAGCCCGGCATGACGTTCACGGTCGAACCCGGCATCTACGTCGCCCGGGAGAAGACGGTTCTCGAACTCGCGAAGATGCCGTTCGACGTCGACGCAGAGCGCGATCTCGCGTACCTGGAGGGCGCTTCTGAGGCGAAGCGCATCCTCGCAGAGCGGAAGAGCGCGGCAGACGTCGTTACGCACAAGGTCCCCGAACAGTTCCTCGGAATCGGCATCCGGATCGAAGATGACATTCTGGTCACGTCATCGGGATGCGAGAATCTCACGCGTGGCGTCCCTGTCGATCCTGACAGGATTGAGGCTCTCTGGAGCGAAACCCCAACAGTGCTCGCGATATCCGACGCGGCGCTGGGCTCGTAGAGCGCAACTCGACGCGATCGTGCCCTACGAACCACGCAGGCTCTTCCGGAATGATTCAAGTGAACGTACGACGTTCGCAGCGTCATCACCGATGCGCGGCAGCTTCGCCGACTGCCGCTCGTAGCGACTCTGCTCGCGCCGCTCCGGGACGGCCGCCTCGTCGACGTCGTCATGGCGATTACCGAAGATCTCTTCGACAATGCCCTCGGTCCGCTCATCGGGGTCGTCAACGGGTGAAGATCCGATCGGATCGTCGTCGAGAACGGCTGCGACATGGTCGGCAGCTGCCTGTTCCTCGATCAGTCGAAGCCTCTCGACCTCGAGACGCTCGGCCTCCTCTTCAACCTCAACACGACGACGTTCGACCTCGGCTCTCAGGCTCTCAGCAGACTCTTCAGCCTGCAGCCTGACCTGTTCGGCCTCCGCCGCTGCCTCCGCTGTGATCTCTTCTGCACGCTCGAAGGCCACGCGTAACGCTTCTCCTGCTGCTTCATGCGCGTCCGCGGCTTGAACGATGGTCTTGTCAACCGTGTCGGCGTCGGCGGTCCTCTCGGCCAATTCGGCCTCCCGGCGTTCGATTTCGGAGATGCGCAGGCGAAGATCGTCCTCTGCCGCATCGTGCTCAGCCGAGCGTCGGTTCAGTTCGTCTCTACGCCCGGAGAGTTCGGCCCGGGCATGTTCGATCTCATGGAGTTCTGACTCCTGATCGGCCCGGCCTTCCTCCAGTTCCGCGACCTCAACCTGGAGACTCTCGATCTCGGATCGGGCCGCCGTCGCTTCGCCCTCGGCACCGGCCCGGATTCCCACAGCCTCGCGCTGGGCCTGCTCAACGATCTCGAACGCCTGGCGTTCGGCATCGGACAGGCCTGCAGCCTGCTCGCGTGCAGCCGAGAGGACTCGATCTGCCTCATCTCTCAGCCCGATGGCTTCGATGCGAATGATCTCGGATTGTTCCTTTGCGGCCGCGACCACCTCAGCGGCACTCCGTGCCTCTCTCTCGGCCTCTTCGAGGATCTCCGCTGCTTCGCTCTCTCGAGCGTCGACCAAGCCGTTCCTGATCTTCGCGTCGGCGATGGTTCCCTCGGCCGCGGCTTCTGCTTCTGCGATCTTCTCAGCTGCGATCTTCTCGGCTGCAGAGATGACTTCGGCAGCGTGCTCCTCGGCGGATTGGAGAATCTCGAACTGCTCTTCGTATTCCTGACGGACTGAGGCGGCTTTCTCCCGCATCCTGGCCACGTCCTCACGGCCGGCAGCAGTCATCTCTTCGACTGATCCCCTGGCTTCGACAAGATGAGCCTCTGCCTCCGACCGAAGATGGAGCGACTGTTCATCGGCGGCCTGGGCCGCCTTCTGCGCGTCCGACCGAATCGACTCTGCAAGCTGCTCGGCTCCCATTCGAGTGACTGCGGCGGCTTCCTCAGCACCTGACCGAATCTCCAAAGCCGATTCCTCAGCCCGACGAACCTCATCGGCCGCACGGTCCTCGGCGGCAACGCGGAGTTGGTCGATCTCTTCAGAAGCATCGAGCACGGTGCGTTCCGCCTCGGCGACGGCTTCGGTGCGGAGGCGCTCAGCCTCCTCGTACGCGGCGATGATCGCTTGTTCCGCCTGCCCGGCGATCTCATCGACGGACGCGATGCGTTCCTCGGCGCGAGCTCCAGCCGCTCTGAGGAGTCCGTGCTGCTCGCTGGCCGCTTCCCACGACATCTCGGCATCGCCAAGGATCCGAAGTGCTCGCTCTTGATCGGCGGCCGCTTCAGCGGCCCGGCTCTCCAGCCGTCGGTAGGTTTCATCGATCAGGAGCGCTAGTTCCTGTTCGGTGTCGAGGACTGCGGACTCGGCATACTCGTCGGCCTCTGCCCTCACCGACGCAGCCTCCCTCAGAAGGGCATCAGCTGAGGCATCGGATTCGCGTCGCGACTGCTCGGCTCGCTCCCGCAACTCCGCGGCTTCATGGCCGGCTGCGGCGCGCACGGACTCGGCCTCATCGTGCAGACGCCTGGCATCGCCAACGATCTCCTCTGCCTGTGCCTCCGCGGTGTGACGCTGCCGCTCCGCCTCCTCGCGGACGGACCGCGCCGCTCGTTCGGCGCCCTCAATCATCTCTGCCGCGACTCGATCGGCGTTCGATCGAACGAGATCCGCCTCCTCGCGGCTCGCTGCCGCTTCATCCTCGATGCGAGTCGCCTCGACTCGCAGCTCGTCGATCTCGGCCTGCACCTCAGCAAGGGCCGCCCTGGTGCGCTCCTCCGCGGCCACAACGTCGCCCAGTCGTTGCTCGAGCTCCGCCGCACGTGCGTCGAGCTCCGCTGAACGCTCTTCAGCAAGAATGGTGGCCGCGTTATGAGACGCCTGGATCTGCGCCTCGACACGTTCCTTGTACTCGGAGGCCTCATCGGTCATCGCTCGGGCCACGCTCTCGGCGTCAGATCGAATCGCTTCAGCCTCGTCGACGGCTGCAACCAGCTTCTCCTCAGCCTCGTTCCTCAGACGGGCAGCATCCCGATCGGCGGCCTCGCGGAGCTCGGCGCCCCGTTCATCGATACCGGTGAGAACCGACTGCATCCGCTCCTCGGCATCTGCGATGAGTTCACGCGCCTCGCGTTGCGCCGCGGAGACCTTCCTGGCCGCCTCGAGGCGATCCTGGTCGGCCTGGTCCCTTGTGCGCGTCGCGGCTTCTCGAACGGTGATCGCTGCAGCCTCGGCTCGCTCGGTGATCGCCTCGACACGCTCGCGTGCGACAGCTTCGATGTTCGCCGCCCGATCGACGGCGTTGACCGCTTCGTCGTCAAGCGCGGCGATCCGACTCGTGAGCTCCCGGCGCAACTCCTCGACCCTCCGGGCTTCTCGTTCGGCCTTCCGAACAAGGTTCTCCGCTTCAGCGTGGGCCCGTTCGACCACACGTGCCGCCTCCTGCTCGGCGACCATCCGACCGGCGTCATCCGGGACGGGACCGTCGGTAGCAGCCGTGACCGCTTCCAGGGACGCCATCGCGTCGGCGATGACCCGCTCTGCGCGAGCATCCGCGTCTGCAACGATCTGAGAAGCTTCCCTGTCTCGCTCCGATCGAACGCGGTCCATTTCGGCGAGCATCGAGACCCGCTCGGCTTCGACGAGCCGCCCGCGCTCCTCCATCTCGGACGCACGTTCCTCCAGCTCCCTGCTCTTCTCCTCGGCCGCTGCAACAACTTCATCGGCGGCTTGTTGTGCCTCGGCGATGAGATCGGCTGCTGCCTTCTCGATCTCTGCGTCCACATCGATGCCCGCCGTTTCGAGTGCTTCGAGCGCTGCCGTGAGACGATCCACCTCGGCGGTCAATCTCTGGCGCTCGTCTTCGAACTCGGTGGTGAGCTGCTGGGTGTCCTCGGTGCCGTCTGGGGTTTCAACCTCGAGCCGGACTTCTTCCGCGTGGGTTCGAGCCTCTCGCTCGAGAGTGTCGGCACGGTCTCGGGCTTCTGCCTCGATCTTCGCTGCCTGCTTCCTGGCCCGACTCAGAACCCGGTCCTTGGCATCGAAGACCGCAACCATGGCGCTGTCGACGGACTGTCCTTCCGACGAACGGGACTTCTCTGCTTCGAACTCGGCCTTCTGAAGGCGGGTCTTCGTCTCTTGCGCCCATCGCTCGAGTTCGCGGAAATTCGTCTCGAGTTCGCGCAGGAACTCCTTGACCTCACGCTTGTTGTAGCCCTTGCGGGTCGTTCGGAACTCGCGTGTGTCGATCGATGCTCGAAGGGTCGGTGTCTTCTGCTTCACCAACCTTGTATCGGTCGCCCATCGCGACCACTTGACGCACAAACCAGATCACCGGTCGGGCCGGCGATATCCACCGGGAATCGACGACGGGGCGACCCGGAGGCCGCCCCGCAATCCGATCACAGAACCGCGTCAAACGGCGTCGATCACGCTCTGATCGAGACCGGGGAACGTTCTGAGGAACGCCTTTCGCTCAGACTGAAGCTGGGTCACGATCGCCTCGTACTCATCGCTGCGCCCCTGGCTCTCGTAGAGACGCCTGGGCTGGAGGAGCTCGGGATCATCGAAGCCGGGAACATCGGTCGCCACGTAGTACCCGAAGTCGGGATCCTCTTCCCAGGTGATGGAACCTTCCGCGATGCCCTGGACGATGGCCGACGAGTGCCTGATCTTCACCTTCTTCGAGCGATCATCGTCGTCTTCGCCGCCGACACGGCCGGTCGACATGAGGTAGACCTCTAGGTCCGGCATCGTCTCGAGCAGCTCGAGGAGCCGGTTGCCCTGCACCGCGTCGTTGGTGAAGAAGAACGGGTTCGTCCCGGGGACGCGGAGGCTCTTGCCCGCCTCTGAGGCGCCACCCGCCGACGTTCCCTTCGTCTCACCGAGCATGAAGTAGGCCGCGGCCTGTTCGCGCTTGAGTTTCGCCACCGCCGGGATGATGTTCTCGTTGCGGTTCAGCAGCAACAAGAAGTTCACAGGGGGCAGATTGTTCGGATCCCGATGGCGGATGTTCGCTAGTGGGAACGTCGAGCGTCCGTTGCGGGTGTACGAGTCGTCGAAGAAGTCGACGGAGCCGTCATCTTCGGTATGAGTGTTCTCGAGCCAGGCGTCCGGGCGGGTGGTTCCGCCGTAGATCGTCGGTTCGTCGTCCTCGTCGAGTCCGAAGGTCTTCGCGAAACAACCGTTCTCGGACGAGTAGACCTTCCCTCCCGGGAACAGGGCGACGAAGTCGTCCTGAACGGGGAGCGATCCGAGCTGTTGGCGGAAGGTCGTCGTCGTCTTGCCGGTACCCGAGAGACCAAGGATGAGCGCGACCTTCTCTTCGCCGTCGACATCCGGGAACGTCTTCAGACCCGAGTGAAGAGCGAGGCCGCCCTTCTCGAACACGAAGTGGTTCCACATGCGGAGTCCACCCATCTTCGCTTCACCGAAGTAGTCGGATCCGAACACGCGCGTCACGTAGTTCTTGTGATCGACGGCGATGAGTCGGTCATCTGACTTCCCGGGTGCCATGAGGCCCGGGGTGTAGATGACGGTGAACTCGGGCTCCCATTCGTCGTCCTTCGGGAAGAACAGTTGCTGCATCATCGCCGGAATATTCGCCGTCGTCTTCTCCATGTACAGACGACTGGCCGTACGGAAACTCGGATCGGGTCCGATGTACCCCTCGATCAGGATCATGTCCTTGTCGGCGATGTAGGCGTCCTGCTTGGCCGACCAATCGTCGAACTCGGCGCGGGTCATCGCCGGCTTGAACGCCTCGTCATCATCAACGAAGAACGTCGACTTCGCGAGCCTCGCCGTCATTTCCGCCTTGTAGCTCAGGTTCCCGAACTCCGTCTCGATGATGCGAGGCATGTACTCGAGGGTCCATGCCCGCATCTCTTCCTGCGTCGGGTTCTTCGCCACCGACGCCGCGTGCGGCAGTTTGATCGTCACGCTGGTTCCTCCCTTGTGGTTGTGTTCCGTCGTCTAGGCGATCGTGATCGTATCGTCGAGATAAACGTCCTGAATGGCGTGCAGCAGCGCCGCTCCCTCATCCATGGGGCGCTGGAACGCCTTGCGACCCGAGATGAGCCCCATGCCGCCTGCACGCTTGTTGATGACGGCGGTCCGAATCGCTTGTTCCAGATCGCCGGCGCCCGAGGAGGCCCCGCCGCTGTTGATGAGCCCCGCCCGGCCCATGTAGCTGTTGACAACCTGCCAGCGGGTGAGGTCGATCGGGTTGTCGGTCGTCAACTCGTCGTAGACGAGCGGATGGGTGCGTCCGAATCCGACGGCTCCGTATCCACCGTTGTTCGTCGGCTGCTTCTGCTTGATGATGTCCGCCTCGATCGTGACGCCGAGGTGGTTCGCCTGGCCGGTCAGGTCGGCCGATGCGTCGTAGGACTCGCCGTCGACGGTGAACGCGCTGTTGCGTAGGTACGTCCAGAGTACCGTGAACATCCCCAGCTGGTGGGCCCGCTCGAATGCCTCGGAGACCTCCTGGAGTTGGCGCATCGACTCGTCGGAGCCGAAGTAGATCGTCGCGCCGACACCGGCAGCGCCGAGGTCCCATGCTTGTTCGACCGACCCGTACATGACCTGGTCGTGGGTCGCCGGGTAGGTGAGCAACTCGTTGTGGTTGATCTTCACGATGAACGGGATCTTGTGGGCGTACGTGCGCGAGGCCATGCCGAGGACACCGAAGGTCGTGGCAACCGCGTTGGTCCCACCCTCGATAGCGAGCTCGATGATGTTGACCGGGTCGAAGTAGATCGGGTTCGGGGCGAAGGAGGCCGCCCCGGAGTGCTCGATGCCCTGGTCAACCGGGAGGATCGAGACGTAGCCGGATCCGGCGAGCCGACCTGAGTTGAAGAGGAGCCCTAGGTTCCGGAGGACCTGTGGGTTGCGATCCGTCTGACCGAAGACACGATCAACGAAGTCCGGGCCGGGGAGCTGGAGGCTCTCCTTCGGAACGGCGGTGGCTTCGTAGCTGAGGAGTGCTTCAGCGTCGTCACCGAGCAGTGCGTGGATATCCATGATGTCTCCTTGTGGGGCGTGGTGCACTCTTGATTATCGCGGAATCGGACCGCTCTCGACAATCGACCTCCAACACGCTGCGAACCCAGGGTTCTCCGCATCGTATATGACGCCGACAGCCCGCGGTTCAGGGACCGTTGCGAACCGCGGGCCCACGGCGCCAAATGGGACGCCGAGAACCCTGGGTTCGCAGCGCTAGATGCCGAGGAAGGCGGCGGCGTCCTCGGCGACGTCTTGCGCTCTCTCCAGCAACGCCTCTTCTGCACTCAGCCAGTCGTCGCCGGTCTCACCGCGCAGGTCTACGTAGATCTTCAGCTTCGGTTCGGTTCCCGACGGTCGGATGAGGGCGCGTCCGGCGTCGCCCAGGGAGAGTTCGACGAGCGGCGTGGCCGCCAGGTATCGCGGCCGACCCTCGGCCCCGAGCCGATAGTCGGTGACTCCCACCACCGGGAGACCGCTTAGCGTATCCGGTGTGCGCTCCGCAAGCAGTGCCATGGCCGCTGCGATCTCGTCGGCACCGTCGGCACCGGGGCGCACGATGCTCTTCTGTGTCGAGACCCAAAGGCCGTACCGCTCGTACAGGCCCTCGAGCCGATCCCAGACGGTTGCTCCGTCACCCCGGGCTTCGGCGACGAGCGCAGCAAACGCCACGGCCGCCGAGATCCCATCCTTGTCGCGAACCGTATGCCCAACCGAGTAGCCGAGGGCCTCCTCGTAACCGAACACGTACTCGCCGCGACCCTCGGCTTCGAGTTCGAGAGCAGCGTTCCAGATCCATTTGAACCCAGTGAGGGTTCGGTCATAGACGGCACCGTAGTGCTCGGCGATCGACTCCAGCATCGGTGACGACACGATGCTGTTCATCACGATCGGACGTTCGGCGGAGCCGCCGCCGAGCATGTAGTCGGCAAGGAGAACCCCGATCTGATTCCCGCTGAGCTGCCGGTATCCGCTCCCGGGCTCCGGTAGGGACACGGCCAGCCGATCGGTGTCGGGATCGTTGGCGATCACTAGATCCGCGTCGATGGCCAGCGCAAGCTCATGAGCGAGATCCATCGCGCCGGGTTCCTCGGGGTTCGGGAACGCGACGGTGGAGAAGTGACCATCAGGTTCGAATTGTGCAGCGACCGGGTGGACACGGGGGAAGCCGAACCGGTCGAGTGCGGCGACCACATACTTGCCACCGACACCGTGCATCGCCGTGTAGACGATGCTGATCGTCCGATCGCCGGTGGTGGTCGGAAGACCCTGCGCGACCTCTTGGAGGTACTCATCGAACATCTCCTCGCCAATGGGCCGAGCGGCAGCACCGACGATCTCCGCCCTCGGGACCTCGGAAGCTCGCTTCACGGCATCGATCGCCAACGCTATCTCCGTATCCATCGGCGGGATGATCTGTGCACCGTTGGCTGCATAAACCTTGTACCCGTTGTCGGCCGGGGGGTTGTGTGATGCGGTAACAACGATCGCAGCGACACCGCCAAGACTCAGAGACGCATAGGCCACGAGTGGGGTTGGGACCGGGTCCTCGAAGTACCGCACCTGGAACCCGGCGGCGACGAGGACCGCGATCGTGTCCTCCATGAACGTCGCTGAGGAGAGCCGGGCGTCGCGACCCACAACAATTGGGCCCTGCTCGTTCCCGGTTGTGGCGAGAAGGTGGTCGGCCAGGCCTCGCGTCGCTCGGATCACCGTCGCCCGGTTCATCCGGTTGGAGCCTGCTTCGACCCGGCCGCGAAGGCCGGCAGTTCCGAATTGGAGCGTGGCCCCCATCCGCTCGGCGAGTTCATCAACATCACCGGCATCGACGATGCCCTGGAGTTCGGCTCTTGTGATCGGATCGGGATCACCGGCGATCCACTCGGCTGCTACTGGGTAGAGATCTTCCATGGCTCCAAGCGTACCGAATCAGAACGGACCGGAGGTCGCCCGGCGGGAGAACCTATCTGATGGGAGAGGACCATCGGCCCTTCACCGCAGGTCGTCCTCCCCTGCCCGGCAGGAACACGAGTGGGTACGATGGGACGACCGATGTCCACTCCACCCGTCCGCCGTCGCCTGCGTGTCTCCGGGATCGTCCAGGGAGTCGGGTTCCGACCGTTCGTCTACGGCCTCGCTGTGGACACCGGACTCGCCGGGTTCGTCGGCAATGACACGGACGGCGTCTTCATCGAGGTCGAGGGCGAGGCCGCAGCGCTCGATCGGTTCGTCGCCGCGCTCGAGGAGTCTGCTCCGCAGGCCGCACGGGTTCAGTGGATCGGATCCGAGGACATTCCGCCAGCCGCCGACACGACGTTTCGGATCGTCGCGAGCCACCACGCCGCGACGGGGACCGCTCTCGTCTCCCCCGATCTGCGGACCTGCGACGACTGCCTTCGCGAGCTCCACGACCCCGACGATCGTCGGTTCGGGTACCCGTTCATCAACTGCACGAACTGCGGGCCCCGGTTCACGATCACGCAACGGACCCCATACGACCGGCCGAACACCACGATGCAGCCGTTCGAGATGTGCGAGACCTGCTTGGCCGAATACAGGAATCCGGCGGATCGGCGCTTCCACGCCCAGCCGAACGCTTGTCCCGAGTGCGGTCCAACCGTGCGAGCCATCCCGCCATCAGAGGATCCCATCGCCGACGCCCGGCGACGCGTTGCCGCGGGCGAGGTCGTCGCGATCAAGGGACTCGGTGGGTTTCATCTCGCGTGTGATGCAACCTCGGACCGTGCGGTCGCCCTGCTCCGAGAGCGCAAGGGGCGCGTCGACAAGCCGTTCGGCGTCATGGTCGCCGATGTCGAAACCGCCCGATCCGTCGCGTTCGTCGACGAGAACGAGATCCGCCTCCTGACCTCTCGAGAACGACCGATCGTCTTGCTGGCCAAACGCACGGACACCACCGTGTCCGAACTCGTCGCCCCGGGCAACGGGTATCTCGGAGTCATGCTCCCGTACACCCCGCTACATGACCTGCTGATCGAGTCTGGAGAGGTGTGGGTGATGACGTCCGGCAACCTCGCCGAGGAGCCGATCGTCACACAGAACGACGATGCGGTCGGACGTCTCGGCACGCTCGCAGACAGCTACCTGATCCACGACCGGGACATCCATGTTCCGTGCGACGACTCCGTGATCCGCGTACTCGACGGTGCCGAATACCCGATCCGTCGCTCCCGCGGGTACGCGCCGTTCCCAGTCCCCCTCCCCTTCGATGCACCACCCATCCTCGCAACGGGTGGTGAGTTGAAGGCGACGTTCTGCCTGGCAGCGGGTCGAGACGGGTTCATGAGCCAGCACATCGGCGACATGGAGAATCTCGAGACGCTCGACGCCTTCACCCACGCCGTCGGTCACTTCGTCGATCTCTTCCGCGTCGAACCCGAGGTGATCGCCTCCGATCTCCACCCCGGGTATCTCTCAACCAGGTGGGCGGAGAAGCAGAGCCTCCCGGTCGTCAAGGTGCAACACCACCACGCACACATTGCGTCGGTGATGGCCGAGCACGGCGTCCTCGACCCGATCATCGGGTTCTCGTTCGACGGAACCGGGTACGGGACCGACGGCACGGTGTGGGGAGGCGAGATTCTCGTCGCCGACTATGAGCGCTTCGAACGCGTCGGCCATCTCGAGCCGACCCTCCTCCCCGGCGGCGATGCCGCCGTGAAGCATCCGGCCAGGATGGCCCTCTCACATCTCCGCACCGCCGGCATCCAGTGGGCCGACGATCTTCCACCGGTCTGCGCGCTCACCGACGAGGACCGCCATCTCCTCGAGACACAGCTCGCGCGTGGTGTCAACACGATCCCGACCACCAGCATGGGCCGCCTCTTCGATGCCGTCTCGGCGATCGCCGGTGTGCGCCAGGAGATCACCTACGAGGCCCAGGCGGCCATCGAACTCGAGGCGCTGATCGATGTCTCCGAGAGTGGCACATACACGTTCGCCGTCGCCGAGCGAGACGAGTCGCTGGTGATCGACCCGTCTCCCGTGCTCCGGTCAATAGCCGCCGACGTCGTCGCCGGTGTGCCGGTCGGCGTGATCGCCGCCCGGTTCCACCGGGGTGTCGCAGAGATGATCGTCAAGACTGCCGAACGCGTTCGAAGGCGGACGGGCCTCACTACCGTTGGGTTGAGCGGAGGAGTGTTCCAGAACGTGACGCTGACGCACGCAACCAGGGCGGCGCTCACCGAGCGGAACTTCGAGGTACTGGTCCACCGGCTCGTGCCTCCCAACGACGGAGGCCTGGCGCTCGGTCAGGCCGCAATCGCTGCGGCGAGGAGATAGATCGACATGTGTCTTGGCATCCCCGGAAAGGTCATCGAAATCACCGGTGAGGGCGTGACGATGACGGGGAAGGTCGACTTCGACGGCATCGTCAAAGAGGTGAGCCTCGCCTACGTACCCGAGATCTCGATTGGGGACTACACGATCGTCCATGTCGGCTTCGCGATCACGCAACTCGATGAGAAGGCCGCGCTCGAAACGCTGGCCCACCTGCAGGAGATCGAAGCCGTCGCGATCGAACTCGATCCCGGCGCGGCGCTCGCGGCGGAAGAAGCGATCGCCAAGGGCGACGAGTGAAGTACCTCGAAGAGTTCCGGGATCCCGATCTGGCCCGGCGGCTCCTCGACGACATCGCCCGCATCACGACGAAGCACCACGTCCTGATGGAGGTGTGCGGCGGTCAGACCCATTCGATCATCCGCAACGGGATCGACCGTCTCCTCCCCGACGAGATCGAGATGGTTCACGGACCCGGCTGCCCGGTCTGCGTGACTCCTCTCGAGACGATCGACAAGGCACTCGAGATCGCATCGCGCGACGGAGTCGTCTTCTGCTCGTTCGGGGACATGCTGCGTGTCCCGGGCTCCGGCCGTGATCTGTTCTCGGTCAAGAGCACCGGCGGCGATGTGCGGATCGTCTACTCACCCCTCGATGCCGTTCAGATCGCCAGAGACAATCCGGATCGCGAGGTCGTCTTCTTCGGGATCGGATTCGAGACGACCGCACCGGCGAACGCCATGGCCCTCTACCAGGCGAGACAAGAAGGACTCACGAACTTCTCGATGCTCGTGTCTCACGTTCTCGTCCCTCCGGCCATACGCGCCATCCTCGACTCCCCGACAAACCGGGTAGAGGCGTTCCTTGCGGCGGGGCATGTCTGCTCTGTGATGGGCTACGAGGAGTACTACCCCATTGCCGAGCAGTACGGAACGCCGATCGTCGTCACCGGTTTCGAGCCCCTGGATCTGCTCCAGGGCATCAAGATGGCCGTCCTCCAACTCGAAGAAGGCCGGGCCGAGGTTGAGAACGCCTACCAACGGGCGGTGACCAGGGGAGGCAACGTGCCGGCGCAGCAGATGCTCGCCGATGTCTTCACCACGGTCGACCGCAACTGGCGAGGCATCGGAGCGATCCCCCGATCCGGTTGGGCGCTGGGCGCCGGCTACGAGGCATTCGACGCCGCCGAGCGGTTCACCGTTACCGACATCGATACGGTCGAGTCGCCGCTGTGCCACGCGGGCGAAGTGCTACGCGGCACGCTGAAGCCAGACGAGTGCCCGGCGTTCGGGAAGGAGTGCACGCCTCGCACGCCGCTCGGAGCCACGATGGTGTCGGCCGAGGGAGCCTGCGCCGCCTACTACCTGTACGGGCGGTTCAAGGAGTTGGAGGCAACGCCATGACAATCGAGGACTGGACGTGCCCGATGCCGCTCCGGGACCACCCGAGGATCGTGATGGGCCACGGCGGAGGCGGCCAACTCTCCGCCGAACTCATCGAGCACCTCTTCGTACCTGCGTTCGGCAACGGAGAACTCACCGAACTCGCCGATGCTGCGGTGCTGGATCTCGAGGGAAGCATCTCGTTCTCGACGGACACGTTCACCGTCCATCCCCGGTTCTTTCCCGGTGGCGACATAGGAGAGCTTGCGATCAACGGAACGGTGAACGACGTCGCGATGCGAGGGGCCGTCCCGCGGTACCTGAGCGTCGGTCTCGTGCTGGAAGAAGGCCTCCCGATGGCGGAGCTCGGCGTCATCGTCAATTCGATGGCGAGGGCTGCAGCACACGCCGGTGTGACGGTCGTCACCGGTGACACGAAAGTCGTCGACCGTGGCCACGGCGACGGCATCTACATCAACACGACCGGGATCGGGATCATGCGCGACGGCGCAGACATCCGCCCGCAACGAGCAACACCGGGTGACGTCATCATCGTTTCGGGCACGATGGGTGATCACGGCATGGCGATCATGTCGGTTCGCGAGGGCCTCGAGTTCGAAGCATCGATCCGCTCCGATTCGGCCGCACTCAACCACATGATCGGAGACGTGCTGGACACCGGCGGCGACGTTCACGTACTCCGGGATCCGACCCGCGGAGGACTCGCCGCTTCTCTGAACGAGATCGCGACAGCGGCGGATGTCGGTGTTCTCATCGAGGAGCGTTCGATCCCCGTCGACCGCACCGTGGCCGCCGCCTGCGAGATGCTGGGCATGGACCCGATGTACGTTGCCAACGAGGGGAAGGTGGTCGCGTTCGTGGCGGCCGGTGATGCCGATCGGGTTCTGGGCGCCATGCGCTCACACCCGGAGGGGGTCAACGCAACGATCATCGGAGAGGTCACGGACACGCACCGGGGAGTGGTCGCCGCACGGACCCCACTCGGTTCCATCCGGGTCGTCGATATGCAGGTCGGCGAGCAACTCCCCAGGATCTGCTGATGGACGGAAACCGCCGTCGTATCCTGACCACATGGAACTCGAGGTTCGGCCGCTGACGCCGGAGACGTGGCACGACTTCGTGACGGTCATGGGGCCGAACGGTGGCGATGCCGGCTGCTGGTGCATGTACAACAGGCAGACGACCCGGGAGTTCGCCGCGTCAAAGGGCGATCAGAATCGCACCACCATGAAGGCCCTCGTGGAATCCGGAGAGATCCCCGGTCTGATCGGGTATCTCGGTGGAGAGCCCGTCGGGTGGATCGCGGTCCAGCCGCGAGACGTCTACGGCCGACTCAGCCGATCCCGCGTCGCCAAGCCACTTGACGAATGCCCGGCGTGGGCGGTGACGTGCTTCGTCATCCCGAAGTCCCGACGGGGTATCGGCGTCGCTACCGCGCTCCTCGAGGCGGCCACTCGATACGCAGCCGAGCAGGGGGCAACACTCATCGAGGGCTACCCGGTCGAACCGCGACAGGACCGCATGCCGGACTTCTGGGCCTGGATGGGGTTCCCTTCCATGTTCGAAAGCGCAGGCTTCGAGGAGGTCGCGCGCCGCACCGAGACTCGTCCCTTCATGCGCAAGGAACTCTGAAGTCCGGCCGTCGGGTGAGGGCTATCCGGCCAGGTCGATTCCTGTCTCGACGGCTTCGATGTTGACCTCGGCGAACGAACCGGCGCCGGCTGCTTCGCGAAGCGCATCGAGTGGATACGGGTTCCTGATCGCCAGAGCAGCGGAGAGATAGACGAGGCCCATCGATGTCTTCGGGATGCGCTTCGGGGCCGACTTCGGGTCGATGACGACAACCCGCGCCTTCGTTTCCAAGTGGGAGTGCTCCGGTATCGTCAGGATCAGGTCTGCCGAGTTCATCGCCGCGAAATACGGACCGGCCTTCCCGTACCCATCCGACGAGATGATCGCCAGAACGTCGGGCCTCGTTACGGCCGTCAGTGGCATCTCCCCGGGCGCGATCCACAACTCCGAGACCGAATGCCCCGACTTCACCGTCACCGGATAGTCGTCACGTTGCGCTGCCCAGAGACCGGAGCGGATTCCGCCGAGCGCCACGAGCCGGGACGCGGAGCGGACCTTCCCGCCCGCCGAGCCGGCCACGACGAGCGACATCGGGCGATCGAGCGAATGGGCGTAACCAACCGGAATGGGATGAGCGCTCATGACCGGAGTTCCGACGAGCGCCGCGTGGGCAAGGCGGTAGCCGGTCGAGTACTCGACCGAGTCGCGGTCATAGAGAAGGCCGGGTTCCATCCCCCAGGACCGCATGGAGTCCTCCATGCCGGCCCGAGTGAACTTGTTCGAACGCACGTAGTAGGCGGTGCAGAGGTCCCAGATGTCGAGCACGGCGAACCCGGGCTTCGCCATGGCTGCAGCGAACCTGTCGGCAAGATCACTGTCGAATGACGATCCCCGATAGACGTATGCGGCGCCGTTCACGCCGACCGTCGCACAGATATCGAGCGGGTGCTCCAGGTTGCCGAGCGGCGTCGTCGACGTGATGCCGCCCTCCGGTGTCGTTGTCGAGTGCTGACCGCCGGTCATCCCGAAGTTCAAGTTGTTCATCACGATCACGGTGATCCCGACGTTCCGCCGGGCCGCCGAGACGAGATGTGTTCCTCCGATGCCGGTTCCTCCGTCGCCCATGATCACGACGACCTCGAGATCGGGGTTGGCGAGCTTGATCCCGGTTGCATATGTCGTTGAACGCCCGTGCAGGCCGTGGAAGGCCGAGGTGATGAAGTACTGGTCGGAGAGTCCCGAGCACCCGATGTCGGAAACGATCACGACCTTTGCCGGATCGAGGTTGAGTTTGATCATCGCTTCATTGAGCCGATCGAGGATCGGCCCGTGTCCGCAGCCCGGGCAGAACGGGTACGGGTCATCGGTTCGGAACGTGGAAACCGGGGTGATCGTGATGACGCTCATCGAATCGCCTCCATGATCTCGTCGATCGTGATGAGCCCACCGTCGATCCGATTCACCCCGATGACCTCGCGGTCGGCGGCGATCCGCTCGATCTCTCTGCGGTAGAGGCCCATGTTGAGTTCCGGTACGACTATCCGCTCGATGCCCTCGAAGGCATCATTGAGAGCCGTCTCGGGGATCGGCCACAGGCTCTGAACAACCAGGTTCGATACGGCAACTCCTTGGGTCCGCAGTCGGGCGACCGCCGCTCTGGCCGCGCCGGCTGTGACCCCGTAGGAGACCACGATGGTTCCCGCATCCGGCGCGAAGTCGGCATCGACCATCTCGATCTCATCCCGATGGACCTCGATCTTTGCGATGAGATGCTCGTTCAGCGCCCCCACCTTGGTTGCATTCTTCGTGATGTAGGCACCTTCGTCGTGGGTGGATCCGGTGAAACGAAACGCGTCGCCCTCTCCATACCGTCGCATCGGATCGACGGCGTCGACCGGGTCCCACGAATACGGCAGGCCCTCGTGCTTCTCCGCCCGTTCCACGCCGTCGACCGCCGGGTACTCATCCACGTCGACCGCCGAGAGCGTCATCGCCAGTTCCTTGTCGGTCAGGACGAACACCGGGCAGCGGAACCGCTCGGCGAGTTCGAACGCCTTCACCGTGAGGGAGTACGACTCCGGGACGCTGGATGGGGCGAGCACGATCACCGGGTAGCCGCCGGCCGTTCCCCACCGGACGAACTGGACATCGCCTTGGGCGACGGTCGTTGCTCCGCCGGTCGCGGGCCCGAGGCGCTGAACGTCGACGATGACGAGCGGAACCTCGCCCATGATCGCGAGACCGATGCTCTCCGAGTACAGGCTGATCCCGGGGCCGGACGTGGCGGTCATCGCCTTCGCTCCGGACATCGCAGCGCCGAGGCACATACCGATCGAGGCGATCTCGTCCTCACCCTGTATCGCAATTCCCCCGACCTTCGGGATCTCACGCATCATCGCCATCAGGATGCCGGAGGCGGGCGTGATCGGGTACCCGGCGAAGAACGTGCAGCCGGCATCGATGGCACCACGTACGATTGCCGTCGTTCCGTCAACGTATTCGCGTCTGGGCACTTCGGTGTTCGTCGTCATGCCGCCAGGCTAGGAGCAGCACGGTCCGTTAGGAGCACATCCGTCGCACGTGCTTTCGTGTCTGTCTGAGCGACATGTATGCACGTGCGACGCGACGGTTGCGAACCGTCAGTCCTCCGAGGCGGTTGTCGACGCGTCCGCGATCTCGGCGACGATGTCGGCGTTGGCCAGTGTGGTCACGTCACCGAGTTGACGATTCTCGGAGATGTCCTTCAGCAACCGCCGCATGATCTTCCCGGAACGGGTCTTCGGTAGATCGGCCGTGAACACGATGCTCTTCGGCTTCGCGATCGGACCGATCGTATCGGCGACGTGATCGCGCAACTCGTTCAGCAGTGCGTCATCACCGACGAATCCGCCCCTGAGCGTGACGAAGGCAGCGATCGCCTGGCCGGTGACCGGGTCTGCGCGACCGACGACCGCTGATTCGGCGACCGAAGGATGCGACACCAGCGCCGACTCGACCTCTGTCGTCGAGATGTTGTGTCCGGCGATGAGCATGATGTCGTCGACCCTGCCGAGCAGCCAGAAGTAGCCCTCGTCGTCGCGTTTGACGCCGTCCCCGGGGAAGTACATCCCCTCGAACCGCGACCAGTACGTGTCGATGTAGCGCTGGTCGTCTCCGTAGATCGTGCGGAGCATCGCAGGCCATGGCTTGGTGAGCGCCAGGAACCCGCCGCCGGGGACGCCCACGTCGTTGCCGTCCTCATCGACGGCGGTCGCGCCGACACCGGGGAACGGGAACGTCGCCGAGCCGGGCTTCGTCGTCACGGCGCCGGGGAGCGGTGTGATCATGATCATGCCGGTCTCGGTCTGCCACCACGTGTCGACGATCGGGCAGTTCTCGCTCCCGATGTGCTCGCGGTACCACATCCACGCCTCGGGGTTGATCGGTTCGCCGACCGTGCCGAGCAATCGGAGTGATGACAGATCGTGCATCGCCGGGTACTCATCGCCCCACTTCATGAAGGCCCGGATCGCGGTCGGAGCGGTGTAGAAGATCGTGACCTTGTAGTCCTCGATGATCTGCCACAGCCGATCCTTACCGGGCGTGTCGGGTGTGCCTTCGTACATGACGCCGGTCACGCCGTTGGCGAGCGGCCCGTACACGATGTACGAATGGCCGGTGACCCAGCCGATGTCGGCGCCACACCAGTAGACGTCATCATCCTTGATGTCGAACACGAGAGAGTGGGTGGCCATGACGCCGGTCAGGTAGCCGCCCTGGGTGTGGACGATGCCCTTCGGCTTCCCCGTGGTCCCGGACGTGTAGAGGATGTAGAGGAGGTCCTCGGCGTCCATCACCTCCGGTTCGCAGACGGCGGACTGACCCTCCATCAGCTCATGCCACCAGAAGTCACGACCTTCGGTCATCGAGATCTCGTTCTTCGTCCGCTCGACGACGACAACGTGCTCGATCGTCGGGGAGGCAGCGACCGAGACGTCGGCGTGATCCTTGAGAGGGAACACAGAGCCCCTGCGCCACGACCCGTCCTGCGTCACGAGGACCTTCGCCGCGCCATCCTGGATCCGGTCGGCGAGTGAATCCGAAGAGAAGCCACCGAAGCACACGGAGTGGACGGCGCCGATTCGGGCACAGGCCAGCATCGTGATCGGGAGCTCCGGGACCATCCCCATGTAGACGGCGACCCGGTCGCCCTTCTCCACTCCGAGGGACTTCAGAGCGTTGGCGAACTTCGAGACTTCCTCGTGGAGTTCCGCGTAGGTGATGTCGCGAGTGTCACCGGGTTCCCCGATCCAGTGGTAGGCGATCTTGTCGCCGATGGTATCGAGGTGACGGTCGAGGCAGTTGTATGAGAGGTTCAGCTTCCCATCCTCGAACCACTTGTAGAACGGAGCATCGTCGGAGTTGAGCCCGATCGTCGGCTCCTGGTACCACGCGATGCGCTCGAGGGCCTGCTTCATCCACCACGCTTCCGAGTCGGCAGACTCCTCATAGATTTCCGGCCCGGCGTTCGCTGCGGCAACGAACTCATCGGACGGCGGAAACACCCTGTCTTCAGACATCAGGTTCTCAAGAGTGACTTCGGCCACGGCTACAACCTCCAGATCGCGAACGGATATGTGCAGGCTATGCGCCAGAACCGTTCGTTGGGAGGGCCGGAGGACCCTGCTGGTGGGGCCGGAGGTCCCTGCTCGGCCTGTTCACAAGCGTTCGGGGCCGATATACTCCCGTGTTCACTGCCCATCCGGGGTCGTTATGCTTTCGGGGCCCTGCCCCCATCGTCCAGCGGCCTAGGACTCCGCCCTTTCAAGGCGGCAACGGGGATTCGAATTCCCCTGGGGGCACGATCGGGGGCGTGGTGAAGTCTGGAGTTCACGCCGGCCTGTCAAGCCGGAGGTCGCGGGTTCAAATCCCGTCGCTCCCGCCAGACGCTTCCGCCCGGGTTCCGGCCCGGGCGTTGGTGTCTGCCCGGTCAGGTAGCTCAGCTGGTAGAGCGCTGGTCTGAAAAACCAGAGGTCGGCAGTTCGACCCTGCCCCTGACCACGGAGAGGGCCCTCTGCATCGCAGGGGGTTTTGTCGCGTTTGGCCGTCGTTTGTGCTTAGAACCACAACTGTTGTGTTCGTAGGCACAAACGACGTCAGCCCACCGGCTTGCGGAACGCGATGCCCCGACGGTCGACTTCGAAACCGAGGCGCTCGTAGACACGATTCGCCCCGGTCGCGTTCTCCGAATCCACACCCAGGATCGCGTACTGCATCCCATCGTCGCGGAATGAACGCATGGCCATCGTGATGAGCGCTGATGCGATCCCCCGCC
Source organism: Acidimicrobiia bacterium (assembly GCA_030599515.1). GTDB lineage: Bacteria > Actinomycetota > Acidimicrobiia > Spongiisociales > UBA5794 > JAHEEL01. Next base: position 2,285 of record JAUVNV010000006.1, on the reverse strand, counting down.
CGCGATGACTCTCGATCGTGCCGATCCCTTCAACCCACGCTTCGATCCGACCCCGCACCTCCCAGTCATGGGGGTACTTCGAGCACTGAACATACGCGACGGGTGTGTCCCCGTCGTACACCACCCATGACATCTGCGGTTGGAAGAAATCGTTGGCGTGGTAGGTCGCCCACTGATCCGGATCGATCGGCTGCGATCCCCAGTGACCGGCGAACGCGTCGTTGTGGACCGCCAGCGCGTCGCCGGCGATCTCATCGGACCAGGAACGAGCAACCAATCCATCGGCAAGCGCCGGATCGTCGATCGTCTTCGACAAGTCACGCAGATTCTCAGTGAAATACCGGGCCGGCTCGAATCCGTGACGTTCGAAGAGAGCGATCTCATCCACCATGGTCTCGAACACGTCGTGGCGATACATCGCCGAGGGGAGATCGTCATGGAAGGTCTGGAGTCGGTCGATGGCGGCGGCCTCGATCCAATCGACGAGGTCATCTTCGACGGAACCACGGATTTGCGGATGCACCAGCAACCACACGAATGCCCGGTGCTCTGTCTTCCCGCTCTTTGGGACAAGACCCCAACCGAAGGCGAGCAACTCACCCCCTGCCGTGAACAGTCCGATCGAGTCGGTCTCGGTGTGTTCGCCGAAGCGCTCGAACTCGTCGCTCATCTCGCCCGGCGTCATGAGGTACGTGCGATCTACCTCGAAGCACGCATTGTGCAGATCGGCCATCGCCTCGGCGTCGCCGGGACCAAGTGGACGCCATTGCGCATCAGGGATCTCGGGCAGTTCGGGTTGATCCATGTCGGCATGGTACGCCTGCTTCCCGGCCGAACTCCGGGGTGTCAGAGCACCCGGGTGGTTCGGCTACTGCTCCTCGCCGCCCATTCTTCTGTGCACGAGCAACGGGAGGGCTGCCAGCACGATGAAGCCGATCAAAGCGACGATCGCTATGAGTCTCTGGTGATCAGCAGTTTGCGACTCCATCCCGAAGATCGTCGCGATGGCGCCGACGAGCAGTCCTGCGATCAGCGCGATCGCGACCGAAGCGAGTAGCCACACGACGTAGACGGCAGCCAATTTCCAGGCTGCCCCGTCGTCGTCCATCAGCCGGTGACGAATCGGAGCGTGAGCGGGTACCGGTAGAACTCCCCGTTCGCTGCCTTGACCCCCGCGATGATCATCACGACCAGGGCGAAGATCGGAACGACGAAGATCAAGATGAAGCCGATGAGGACGAACATCAGCACGATCGATCCGATCACGTAGATGATCAGGGAGATCTGGAAGTTCAGCGCCTCGCGGGCGTGGTACCCGACGAATGCATCCTCGTCGCGCTTCATCAGCCAGATGACGAGCGGTCCGATGAAACTGAGGCCGATCAGTGGAACGAGGTGAGCCGCCGTGGCCCAGCCGCGCGACTCCGACGGAACAGGCTCGGGTACGGCCGGGTAGTCATTGGTCATGTCGATCCTTTCGGTGGCACGGGGAGGATACCGATGATGCCCCACACGACGGTGTCACGGCCGAACGGTGCTCAGTTTGCGAAGGTGAGCGCCTGACGGCTCGCCCACCGTCGGGAGACCTGCCCGTATGCCGTACGGGACGCTTCGCCGTCCCCGCTCTCGAGCGCCTCAAGACTCTGACGAACGTCCTCGGCAGACTCGTCGAACGTGAGATCCGCATCGGCGAAGTGATCAGCGACGCTGGCGTAGTCGAGTTCCAGCATCGATCCGGCGGGAAACTCCGCAATCCATCGCTCAAGATCACGGACCTGCTCGACGACCGGATTGGGGAAGCCGGCGCCGTCGAGTACACGGACGGCCCAATCGACGCGATCGACGGCCTCGCCGAGATCCGTCCGGTAGCGGATCCCGAGACCTCGAGGACGGTCATACATGTCCCGCTCGGACGGGTTGAACGCACCGAACCAGCGCAACGGAACGTGCCAGGGAGACGCAAGGATGTGACTTCTCCGGTCGGCCGAGCGAAGACCGGCCAACTCTCGTTTGAACAACTCGCGCTCCTCTTCACTCACCAGCGGGATCTTCGGATAGGTCCCCGAGAATGCCAGCACTCCTTCGACCATCCGGAGCCGGGCGGTGCGCGGGCACACGTAGGAGATGCCGTTCCAGACGGTGACGAAAGCATCCTCTCGCAGCGACTCGTCCCATAGGAACCGACCGTCGGAGCGCATCACACGGTCATCGGCGGAAGCCTCGACGTACGGCTCGGTGTCGGCGGCGTCACCGGTGACGAAAACCCTGAGATAGGCCGTGCTGAT
>JAUVNV010000127.1 GCA_030599515.1 Acidimicrobiia bacterium | reverse complement strand
GGCTTCCGAAACCCGTCGATCGTCGGGGCCACACCGTCGTCGCGGTTCGTCCACGGCTCCCATCCGCGGACCTCCGGGGCGGCCCTCGAGTCGAGGGCCGATCGACGCTGCTCGCCGACTCGCGGCGCGGCGTGATTCGGCCGCACAGAAGATCCAACGATCCGGGCCATCTTGTCATAGAGGTCGACGACAGTGGTCTCCACCGAGGTTCCGATGTTCAGGTAGCGGCCTCCGCCCTGAAGCGCAGCACGCCAACAGGCATCGGTGACGTCCTCAACGAAGACGTAGTCACGCGTCTGGAGTCCGTCTCCATAGATGGTCGGGGTTCGTCCGGCCAGGAGGTCGCTGGAGAAGATGGCCACAACGCCGGCCTCGCCCGACGGATCTTGACCCGGTCCATAGACGTTGGCGAAACCGAGAGACACATAGTCGAGAGCGGCGGTTCTCCGGAAGTAGTCCAGGTAGTCGTCGACGATCTTCTTCGACACGCCGTACGGCGAGTCCGGCTTTCTGGTGACGGTTTCGCGCGTCGGGATCGAGGCAGTGTCTCCGAACGTCGCCCCGCCGGACGACGAGAACACGACCCGGTCGACACCGGCGTCTCGGGCGGCGAGCAACACGTTGATCGTGCCGAGCACGTTGATCGATGCGTCCGTGATCGGATCGGCTACCGATGCCCGGACATCGATCTGGGCGGCGAGATGGAAGACGACTTCGGGAGCAAAGCCGATGAGGGCATCGCGGAGTTCCGGCGCCCGGACATCGATCTGGTGGAAATGGACATGCCCGAGAATACGGGCATCTGCAAGACGCGAGAGCATTCCAGTGGAGAGATCATCGACGACGAGCACCTCCGTACCCTCGTCGATGAGGCGATTTACCAGGTTCGATCCGATGAAGCCGGCCCCACCGGTGACGACTGCTTTCGAGATGCCCATCAGTTCCTCCGATCGGTCGGAAGCGTAGCCCGGTCATGGAGTCGGACTTCCCCGCTGTGAACGGCGATGACCCCGCCCGCCGTCTCAACCAGTAGCGAGCCTTCGTCGGAGACACCGACGGCGATCCCGGAGCCATCGGCGTATGAGACCGATCGGCCGATCGTGTGACAGGCATCGCGGTAGTTCTCGATGCCCCAGTCGCCGGCGGGGCACGCCATGTGGTCCAGGAATCGATCGGCCCACGCCGTGGCGAGTTCCACGCCGGTCCCGGATCCCGGATCGGTCTGATACAAGGCGTCACCGTCCACGATCGGTGTCGTCCACAGCAGGTTGATGCCGCAACCGGCGACCACGATTCCATCGCCCGACTCGACGAGTACTCCACCGACCTTCCCTTCGCCCACCATCAGGTCGTTGGGCCAGCGCAGACCCACGGTGACACCGCTGAGCGCACTGATTGCCGATCGCGCGGCGAGTCCGGCAACCAGCGGGATCAGGCTCCACGTCTCGATCGGCCAGTCCGGTTCGAAGGCGATCGACGCGAACATGGCGCGATCGGGTTCGAGCCAGTCGCGACCGAGGCGGCCCCGTCCGGCCGTCTGGTGGCGGGCGATCACCAGGACGGTATCGAGTCGGTCGTAGCGGTCGCGAGCCTCATCCTGAGTCGATTCTGCCGACTCGAGTTCGACAACTGCGTATCGTGTAGCCAATCATCCACCTCGATGGTCAGAATCTGAGACTACCGGGAGAACCGTGAGCACCGAAGATCGCATCAAGAAGCTACGAGCCCTGCGCGAGGGCGCAATCACCCCGGTGAACCAGCGTGCGGTCGATCGCCAGCACGACCTCGGAAAGCTCTGCGCTCGCGAGCGGATCGACCTGCTTCTCGACAAGGACTCGTTCCAGGAACTCGACATGTTCGTGAAACACCACGCGTCCGGCTTCGGCATCGAAGACAACCGCCCTTTCGGCGATGCCGTGGTCACCGGCTACGGCAAGGTCGATGGACGGACGGTCTTCGTCTACGCCGAGGACTTCACCACGTACGGCGGGAGCCTCGGCGCGGCGGTCGCCGACAAGATCTGCAAAGTGATGGACCTCGCGATGGACAACGGTGCCCCGATCATCGGCATCAAGGACTCCGGTGGTGCGAGGATCCAGGAGGGCGTCGCGTCGTTGCACGGATACGGACGGATCTTCGAGCGGAATGTCCGAGCCTCGGGGGTGATCCCCCAGATCTCGGTCATCATGGGGCCGTGTGCGGGTGGTGCCGTCTACTCGCCCGCGATCACTGATTTCGTCTTCCAGGTCGAAGAGACGTCCCATCTCTTCATCACCGGCCCCGAGGTCATCAAGACCGTGACCGGTGAAGACGTGACCATGGAGGAGCTCGGAGGAGCCCGTGCTCACGCAACTCGTTCCGGCGTTACGCATTTCGTCGTGCCGGACGATCGGTCGGCGATGGAGGAGGTCCGCTACCTGCTCTCGTTCCTGCCACAGAACAACATGGAGGTCGCTCCCTTCTTCACTCCGCTCGACCGTCCCGACCGCAAGGATGAGCTGCTCACCACGATCATCCCGGACTCGCCGAATCAGCCATACGACATGATCGACGTCGTCAAGTCGATCGTCGATGACGGAGACTTCTACGAGGTGCACGAGCACTTCGCTCCGAATCTGATCGTCGGGTTCTCCCGGCTCGATGGATACACCGTCGGCGTCGTCGGGAACCAACCCGCGGCGCTCGCCGGAACACTCGACATCGACGCCTCTTCCAAGGGAGCACGGTTCGTGCGATTCTGTGACGCCTTCAACATCCCGCTGGTGACGCTCGTCGACGTGCCCGGTTTCCTTCCCGGCGTGGGACAGGAACACGCAGGCATCATCCGCCACGGCGCCAAGCTCCTCTATGCGTTCTCCGAGGCGACCGTGCCGCGGGTGACGGTGATAACTCGCAAGGCCTACGGTGGAGCGTTCCTCGTCATGAACGCCCGTGCGGTGCGCGCCGACATCGCATTCGCGTGGCCCACGGCGGAGATCGCGGTGATGGGAGCGAAAGGGGCCGTGAACATCATCCATCGGAGGGAATTACGCGAGGCCGATGACCCGGTGGCTGAGACCCAACGTCTGGTCGACGACTACGAAGACCGCTTCAACAACCCGTACGTCGCGGCGGAACGGGGCTACATCGACGACGTCATCGAAGCCCGCGAGACGAGGCCCCGCCTGATCCGGGCCCTGGACATGCTGCGCAACAAGAGAGAAGCGACACCACCGAGGAAGCACGGCAACATCCCGCTGTAGACGCACCATCCTGAGAGATTGACCGCGATGATGGTCACCCGGCTTCGCGTACGCGTCACGGCCGGCACGTCCAATGCGCCCACGCCGAGTCTCCGGCATCGAGCGAGTACTCCACAAGCCATGCGGCCGCGGCAACATTGGCTTCCGGCGAGAGTGGCGAGGCCCCTCGGAAGCCCGCTTGCTCCGAGGAATGGGACCATGTGCGGTCGAGGAACTGGAAGAGACCGGAGGCGCTGGTTCTCGGATTGCGAGCATTGGGATCACCGTTCGACTCGCAGTCGATGATCGACAGTGCCTCCTCGACCAACTCCGCAGCGAAGTACTGTTCGACGAGAGGGCGCCACTGTTCGATCGGGTCGGCTACGGGGACGGTCTCGATCGAGAGTAACTCCTCCATTGCCGCGCGCTCGGCCTCCGTCAGGATCTCCGTTACCACAACTGCTTGCTCTGTGACGACGTCCGCCCTCACCAAAGCCCGGCCGGGTTGCGGATCAACCGCCGCTGCAATGCCCAGCACAACCGCGAGCAACGCGTCGATCTCAGGGCTTGTAATCATTCCGGCACGCTCACCGGCCCCGGTCACGGCTCTCACGAGGCCTGTGACTGCATCCAGAAAGCGGCCGGCTTCACCGTTGTCGAGATCGGTTCGTCGAACGAGCAGATCGACGATCCCTCCTCGAGGAGCGATGTCTGCGCCCGCCGAAGCGTGCTCCGCGATGTCGGGCGTGGCCCTGACCTGCCGGGGCGCATCAGAGAGGGGATCAGCATCCGTGGCGCGGGCGTCGACCGCCGGCAACGCAGCGAGGCCGAGCGCGACGAACAACACGATGAAGAAGCGGGGATACCGCATGGGGAAACCCATGAGATACGTCAGCCTATGAACGCACCTCGGATACCGCTCCATTCGTAACCTCGCCCCGGCCACCGGGGTCGGATCGGAGACATCGAACCGTTCCCGCTCCCACCTCACCTAGGATGCCCGTCGTGAAGTCCGTTCTCATCGCGAACCGAGGAGAGATCGCCGTGCGCGTGATTCGCGCCGCTCACGATCTCGGTCTCCGCACCATTGCCATCTACTCCGAACTGGACCGGGATGCCGTCCACGTCGACCTCGCCGACGAAGCGTGGAACGTCGGTCCGGCGCCGTCTTCGGAGTCCTATCTCAATGTCGATCGGATCCTGGAGATCGCCCGCGAGTCGAAGGCCGATGCGATCCACCCCGGGTACGGCTTTCTCGCAGAGAACGCCTCCTTCGCCAGAGCGGTCACTGACGCGGGTTTCACATGGGTCGGCCCCCCTCCCGAGGCGATCGCCACGATGGGCGACAAGATCGCTTCTCGCATCGCTGCCGCCCAGGCCGGTGTAGCAGCGGTCCCCGGAACAACGGAGCCACTCACCGACGTCTCCCAGGTCAGAGCCTTCGCAGACGAGCACGGTTTGCCGATCGCCATCAAGGCGGCCCACGGGGGTGGAGGCAAGGGACTCAAGGTCGTGCGCGAGGACGGCGAGCTCGACTCGGCGTTCGAAGGAGCACGTCGCGAAGCCGAGGCCTGGTTCGCCAATCCCGAGGTCTACGTCGAGCGCTACCTCAACATGCCACGCCACATCGAGGCCCAGATCATCTTCGACGCCCACGGCAACGGTGTATTCCTTGGCGAGAGAGATTGCTCCCTCCAGCGACGCCACCAGAAACTCGTCGAAGAGACCCCCGCTCCGGGATTCGCCGACGATCAGCGGGCCGAACTCGGGCGTGCCGCCCTTGCCGTCGGGCGTGCCGCCGGATACGTGAACGCCGGTACGGTCGAATTCCTGCTCGATGCGAACGGCGACCTGTTCTTCCTCGAGATGAACACGAGGATCCAGGTCGAACACACGATCACAGAGGAGACAACGGGTATCGATCTCGTAGTGGAACAGCTGCGCGTCGCGGCAGGCGAGACCCTCTCGTTCGACTCGGTCGAGCGGACCGGTCACGCGATCGAGTTCCGGATCAACGCGGAAGACCCGTCCAAAGACTTCCTCCCAACACCGGGCAAGCTCTCCACCTACCGCGAACCGGCCGGACCCGGGATCCGGGTCGACAGCGGCGTTCGCGAGGGATCGCGTATCTCCCAGTACTACGACAACCTCATCGCCAAGCTCGTCGTCCGTGGGCGGGATCGTGAAGAAGCGATCCGCAGATCGATCCGGGCGCTCACCGAGTTCAAGATCGAGGGGGTCGAGACGACGATCCCCGCACACCTGCAGATCCTCCGGGGTCCCGACTTCCCTGCCGGCAACATCCACACTCGCCTCGTCGAGGATTCGATGGAGTTCCGCGAGTTCGAGCAGAAGACGTCTCCGGCGATGCCGGAGGATGAGGAGCTCCAGGAACGCGAGATCACCGTTGAGGTGGGCGGTCGACGTTTCGAGGTGAAGTACTGGTCACAGGTCATCGCATCGACCGGGTCGGGCCAGCGCCCCGCACCAAGGCGCAGGGCACCGAAGCTCAACAAGGAGCAAGCACCCGGTTCCGACGAGGGCCTCGTGACCGCACCGATGCAAGGCACGATCGTGAAGGTTCACCACTCGGCCGGTGACGCCGTACGCGCCGGCGATCCGGTGTGCGTGCTGGAGGCGATGAAGATGGAGAACGAGATCAAGGCCCCGGCCAGTGGCGACATCGTCGATCTCCGCGTTCAGCCGGGCGATACCGTCACCGCCGGTGCGGTGCTGATGGTGATCAAGTGAGTAGCCAGCACTGAGTACTGGGTACCGAGCCCTCGGAGCCGAGCGTCAACTCCTTGGGCGGTAGCGGCCGAAGACGTCGACGAGGGCTCCCGACACTTCCCCTACCGTCGCACTCAGCTTCAGGGCTTCTCGCATTGGGGGGAGGAGGTTCTCATCACCCGCCGCGGCCTGTCGGACGGCTTCGAGCGCCGCCTGGACGGCGTTCTCGTCCCGACGGTCTCGTAGGCGCCGTAGGCGATCGACCTGTTCGGACTCGATTCGGGGATCGACTCGTAGTACGTCGTGATCGCCGGTTTCGTCAACCTGGAAGCGATTGACGCCCACGATCACAGCATCGCCGGATCCCACTGCTCGCGCGTGTTCATAGGCCGCGTTCTCGATCTCCCGCTGCTGGAAGCCCGACTCGATTCCTGCGACGGCTCCGCCGAGGTCATCGATCCTCTTGATCAGATCCATGGCCTCGGTCTCGAGTCGATCGGTCAGCGACTCGACGAAGTACGACCCGGCCAGCGGGTCGATCACCGAGGCGACGCCGGACTCGTATCCGAGGATCTGCTGCGTCCGGAGCGCGATCGTCACGGCCTCCTCGGTCGGGAGGCCCAGCGCCTCGTCATACGAGTTCGTGTGCAGCGACTGGGTACCGCCGAGGACTGCCGCGAGCGCCTGATACGCCGTTCGGACGACGTTGTTGATGGGTTGCTGTGCGGTCAAGGTGGATCCGGCGGTCTGTGTGTGGAACCGCATCTTCCAGGACGACGGCGAGGCGGCGCCGACCCGGTCCTTCATGAGTCGTGCCCACATGCGGCGAGCCGCCCGGAACTTCGCCGCTTCCTCGAAGAGGTCGTTGTGGGAATTCCAGAAGAACGAGAGCCGCGGAGCAAAGACATCGACGTCCAGGCCGGCCTGCTTCGCCGCCTCGACGTAGGCCAGTCCGTTGGCGATCGTGAACGCGATCTCCTGAGCGGCGGTCGACCCGGCCTCGCGAATGTGATAGCCGCTGATCGAGATCGTGTTCCAATTCGGCAGTTGCAACGCGCAGTACGAGAACACGTCGGTGACCAGCCGCATCGAAGGCACCGTCGGGTAGATATAGGTACCGCGAGCGATGTACTCCTTCAAGATGTCGTTCTGGATCGTTCCGCGCACACGACCGGCCGTCACCCCCTGCTCTTCGGCGACGAGTTGATAGAGCAACAGAAGAAGCGGCGCCGTCGAGTTGATCGTCATCGAGGTGGTGACGTCGCCGAGGGGAATCCGATCGAAAAGCGTCCGCATGTCTTCGATCGAGTCGACCGCGACTCCTACCTTGCCGACTTCTCCTGCGGCCATCTCGTCATCGGAGTCGAGTCCCATCTGCGTCGGGAGATCGAACGCCACCGAT
>JAUVNV010000126.1 GCA_030599515.1 Acidimicrobiia bacterium | reverse complement strand
GACCTTGTCGAACTGGTGGACGCGGAAGATACCCCGTGTGTCCTTCCCATACGTCCCGGCCTCCACCCTGAAGCACGTCGAGAATCCGACGTATCGAACCGGCAGGTCGCCCGACTCCATGATCTCGTCGCCGTGCATCGCGGCCAGAGGCACCTCGGACGTGCCGACGAGGTAGAGGCCATCTTCCGCGACCGAGTAGACCTGCTCACGCTCGGCGGGAAAGATCCCGGTTCCGAACAGCGCCTGCTCCCGAACGAGCACTGGAGGGAGCACCGGAATGAAGCCATACCCACCGAGTTCATCCATGGCCCATCGGGCCATAGCCATCTCCAGGAGCGCGAGCTTCCCCTTCAGCATCCCGAAGCGACTCCCGGAGATCTTCGTAGCCCGCTCGATGTCGATGACCCCAAGGGCTTCACCGAGATCCACGTGATCCTTGGCGTTGAAGTCGAAGGCCCGTGGTTCACCCCAGCGGGTGATCTCGACGCTGTCCTCTTCTTCGAACCCGTCGGCCGCCGTGTCGTCGGCGAGGTTGGGCAGGGCCACCCATTGATCCATGAAGCGTTGGTCGAGATCGTCGGCCTCCGCCAGGCGCGTCTTGTAGCGATTGGACAGTTCTCCGGCTTCGGCAATGGCCGTCTCCCTCTCATCGCCACTCAGAGAAGCGATCGACTTGCCGATACCCTTCTGACGGGATCGCATCGCCTCGGCATCAACACGCACGGAACGGCGTTCGAGGTCGAGCGAAGCAAGAGCGGCAACGTCGAGTTCGACGCCACGACGCTTCAGTGCTGCCTCGAGAACTCCCGGATGGTCGCGAAGGATTCCAACATCGATCATTGGCGGATGCTACCGGCCCATCGCGTTGGCGACTGCGCGGTCCTCTTCTGGGGAGAGCATCTCGCTGCCGACGCCGGCCCGGATCTCCTTGGCGAAGAACAGCGTCTCCTCGCGAGACACGAGAATCGATATGACGATGCCGTCGCCGGACTCGCTGAGGAGCGCCATCGACCGCGAGAGCTGACCGGTGATGTTGCCGAAGGCATCGTACGCGACAACGGCGTTCCGTGTCACGGCGAAGGGAAGGCGAGCCTCGATATCCTGTACACGCTGGTCGAGGACGGCCAACCCCGCCTCGACCCGACTGATCCGACCCGTCGTCGAATCGATCAGGGCGAAGACATTCCCGTCCTTCGGCACCGCGTCGACCTGCTTGCGGATCTGCTGGAGTTGAATCGTCTGCCATATCGCCAATACGACGACAAGGAACACGATGGCGATGACAAGCCAGTCGCTCACGTGTTCTCGTTCTGATAGAAGACCATTCGCCACTCATCGTTCTCGGGGTCTTCATCCTTGTCAACCCCGGCAGTAATCACAAGCTCGTACAGGCCGCCTGGTTTGAGTTCGAGCGTGTCGAACACGAGGGTCCTGGCTTGGCCCGGCTCGATGTTCGCGACCGTCTGCTTCACCGTCACTCGCTCCTCCGAATCGTCGGTCGGGATGAGTTGCAGATCGACGCTCACCTGGTGTTCGGGTTCGTTGCCCTGGTTCGCAACGACGGCCTGAACGATGAACTGCTCACTGTGCGGGACCACCGGAACGTTGAAACGCTCCCCGAGCGGCTCCGGATCGGTGATGGCCGTCACGGCGATGTCGTGAAGCTCCCCGAGCTTGTAGACGGAGGTCAACCGAAGCGTGACTATCTGAGCGTCGTACTCGATCGATCGCTCCTCGCTTGAGAAGGCAACCACCTCGATGTCGCCAACGGGGACCTCGTCGTCCAGACCATCGGCCGCCGCCAGGAACTGGCCGTATGCGAGATCCCCGAGGCGGAGGAAGTCGAATGATTCCTCCAGGAGTTCCGTGCCTCCGGCCTCGGCAGACCCGTCGAGAACGAGCACAATGGCGTCATCGAGCAGATCGAGTGCGCTGCTCCAGGAGCCTACGGCGGCGACAAGATAGCCGTGGGCCTCTCCCGCAGGGAGAGGAACATCGGTACCGGCAAGGGTTTCGACGGCGGTCTCCAATGACACTCTCAAGACTTCCAAACGCCTCATCACTTCGGGCCGCTCGACGTCGGTGACCGTCAAGAACAGCGCCTCCAGATCGTTCGCGGTCTCGGTCTGTTCAGTTGCGACTTGCTGGGCTACCGCCAGGTAGTCGGCGATGCCGCGCGCGTCGCTGCGGCGGCGAACCGCAAAGACAACGATCGCAATGATGATCAACGCGACGAGGAGCGTCAGCAGCCAGCGTCTTCGCCGCTGCCGGCGGACCGGCGTGTAGGAGGGATACGCCATGATTGTGGGCGAGGGGGGACTTGAACCCCCACGAGTGTTACCTCACAGATACCTGAAACCTGCGCGTCTGCCATTTCCGCCACTCGCCCGCGGGTGCGAAAGGCTACCACGGGTCTCGTTTTGCTCTCCTTGGATCCAGTCGGCCGGCCGGTTCGAGGTACCCGGCTGGAAGTCTCAAGGTGCAAGCCACAAGCTGCAAGAACGGCTTCGAGTGCTGGTCTTGATGCGCCAAGCTTGGGGCCCGGATCCCGTCGCCCGTCGAAGCTCGCCATGCATCGGCGTCATGCTCATACAATCAGCTCATGAAGCTCGCTCGCGAGATGGAACGACGCCTGGAGCGCCTGGTCGACGGGGCGGCCGCTGCGGTCTTCCGCGGGAAGATGCACCCCGTCGACATGGCCGAGCGACTGCTCCGTCAGGCCGACTTCGTCGTCAGCCGGGGAGAAGCCGGCCCGGGGATCCCGAACCGCTGGCTTCTACGGATCAACCCGTCCGATCTCCCTCCCGAGATCGATATGAGAGAACTCGACCAGGAACTCACGCATGCGGTGACTGAGTTCGCCGCCGACCGCGGATGGAGAATCAACGGGCCCATCAACGTGGAAGTCGTGTCCGATGAGGCCGTGCCGCGAGGCCTCACTGACTGCTCCGGGACCAGCGAACCGGGACCGATTGATCCGTGGAGCCAACTCGTTGCCGCGTCACCACCGCTCGTCGTCGCGATCTCCGACAACCGCTCGGTCCTGGGCCGGGCGACGGAGAGCGATGTCGTCGTGTCGGTTCCGGAGCTCTCGAGGAGACAGGCGATCATCGTGCGAGCCGACCAGGCGGTGACGATCGCCGACCTCTCATCGGCGAACGGCACACACGTCAATGGTGCATTGATCGGCACCGACCCATTCCCCCTCGTCCCGGGCGACACGGTGACGATGGGTGACATCGACTTCGTCTTCCGAACATTGTGAGACGCCGATGCCTGCACTAGCCCTCAACGCATTGAAGATCCTCTACCTGATCCTCATCTTCCTGTTCCTCTGGCAGGTCGCAATGGCGATCCGAAGCCACATAGGAACCGGCCCGTCGGTGAAGCGCAGCAAGGGAGGCCACGAACTCGTGGTGTTGCGCGGCGATGCGCGAAAGGGAACAACCGTCCGTCTCAGACCGTCCGGGCACACGATCGGACGCAGTCCCGAGGCGGACGTAGTCATCGACGACCCCTACGCTTCCGAATTCCACGCCAGGGTCGAGACGCATGACGGCGGCACGATGGTCCATGACCTCGGAAGCACGAACGGCACGTACGTGAACGGTCGACGTATCACCGTCCCGACGCCTGCCGGCAAGGGCGATACCGTACAGATCGGCAAGACCATCCTCGAGGTGAGATGAGATACGTCTGGGCGACCGGCACCCACCAGGGCAGGATCCGAGACCGGAACGAGGACTCGGTGTACCCCGAGATCTCCGGTGCCGGGAGCGGTCCGATCGTCGTCGGAGTGGCCGACGGCATGGGCGGCCACGTCGCGGGGAACATCGCGAGCGCTCTCGCCCTCTCGACGGCGACCGAAGCCTCCCCCGATTCCGATGTTGAGACGGTCGAACGCGTCGTCTCGGCCAACGAAGCCCTCCTCGAACGAGTTCGGGAGCAACAGGAGCTTTCGGGAATGGGCACCACCATGACACTCGGCCGGTTCCTCGATGACGGCACATTCGAACTCGCCCACGTCGGTGACAGCCGCTGCTACCTGGTTCGCGGCGACGAACTCCGTCAACTCTCGACCGATCACACCGTCGTGGCCGAACTCGTCGCCCTCGGTCACCTCAGCCCCGATGACGTCGCCGGGCATCCCCAGCGCCACTTGGTGACCCGCACACTGGGTCTGGGACCGGTCGCCGTCGAGAGCGACACTCTGTCCCTAGAGGATGGAGATCGCCTGGTGTTCTGCTCGGACGGACTCACCTCGATGGTCAACGACGACGACATCCGTCGCATCGTCACAGCCGGAGACGATCCCGAGGCGACCATCTGGAACCTCATCGAGGCTGCCAACAGCGCCGGCGGAGTCGACAACATCACGGTTGCCATAGTCGACGCCCGAGCATGACCCGCAACACCGAAGCGGTGTTCCTCCTCGCCGGGACAGTGCTGGCTTCGGTCGGAGTCGCGATGGTTCAGTTCGCTGGGGGCGGATGGCTGAACGCCGACGTCGCCCTCACGTTCGTCTCCTTCGCAGTGGCGTTCGGTGCGCTCCACACGTCGTTCCGCGTTTGGGCACCCGGCGCCAACCCTCTCATCCTCCCGATCGCTATCTTCCTGGCCGCCATCGGCTCCATCGAAGTCTTCCGGCTGGACCCCGAGCTGGCCGCTCTCCAACGCTGGTGGCTTGTGCTCGCCGGCGTCGCCGGTGCATCGGTCGTATGGCTGCTGCGGTCATCTGGAGTCGCTGTGCTTCGCCGGTACAGGTACCTGTTCCTCGCTGCCGCAATGGTGCTGCTCCTCCTCCCACTCCTGCCGGACACCTGGCCGATCCACGGGGCAACCGTCAACGGCTCACGCCTCTGGGTACGTGTCGACTTGCCGTTCGCAGTCCGGGCCTTGTCGTTTCAGCCCGGCGAGGTGGCCAAGGTCTTCCTCACCGTCTTCCTCGCCTCGTACCTCGCCGATCGGTCCGAGGCGATGTCGACCGTCTCGCGCAAGGTCGGTCCGTTCAAGATTCCGGAACCTCGGCACCTCGGCCCGGTCATCGTGGCCGCTGGAGTGGCCTTCGTGGTTCTGATCTACCAACGAGACCTCGGGGCGTCGCTGCTGCTCTTTGGACTGTTCATCGGGATGCTCTATGCCGCGACCGGACGGACCTTCTACCTCGGCACCGGAATCGCCCTCACCGCCGTCGCCGGAATAGCGGCGTCCACCATGTTCTCCCATGTCCGCGTGCGAATCTCCGCTTGGATCAATCCGTTTGCCGACTACACCGGCGCCGGGTATCAGACGGCCCAGGGACTCTTCGCCATGGGAAGTGGGAGTCTGACCGGATCGGGTCTCGGTCTTGGCCGACCCGACTTGATCCCGGCGGCGGCCACGGACTTCATATTCGCCGCCGTGGGCGAGGAACTCGGATTGACAGGGTCGATCGCCGTCATCACAGGATATGCATTCCTCGTGGCAGTCGGATTCGGCATCGCCCTGCGCTCCAGAGATCGCTTCCGCAAGTACCTGGCCGCCGGACTCACGATCCTTCTCGGTCTCCAGTCGTTCCTGATCATCGCCGGCATCGTCCGCCTCTTCCCTCTCACCGGCATCACCTTGCCGTTCATGTCATACGGGGGCTCGTCGCTCCTCGCCTCGGCGTTGATCGCAGCTCTCTTGGGCCGTATCTCACATGAGGAGCGCACGTGAACGCACCTCTTCGCCGAATCGTGTGGGCGCTTCTCGCCGGATTCGTCGCTCTCATCCTCGCGACGACGTGGATCCAGGTCGTCGCCGGTCCCGGGTACCGTGACGACCCGCGCAACCCTCGTCTCTCTGCATGGCGAGTCGGGAGGGAACGAGGAGCAATCGTCACCGACGACGCCGTCGCGAGCCGCTCCGATCCAAGCCCCGTGGATCCCCAGACCTTCACCCGGGTGTATCCGACCACTCACCGCTACGCACACACGGTCGGCTGGGTGTCGGTCCTCTTCGGATCCCGTGGTCTCGAGCGGACTCGCGAACGTGACCTCGTCTCGCACCGCGACTCGACCATCTCCGGCGTCCTGAACGCTGTTCTCGGCGGAGATCCAAGGCCCCGCGGCCTCCTTCTCACGTTCAACGATGAACTCCAGCAGGCCGCGGTGGACGCTCTCGATGGATCTCGTGGGTCGATCATCGCTCTCGATCCACGAACCGGCGCCGTCCTCGCAAGCGTCTCGACCCCCGGATTCGACCCGAATTCGCTCGTTGGCGCCGATGCCGGCCCAGCAGGGAAGGCGCTCGAGGAGAACCCTGATCTCCCCCTCCTCCATCGAACGATCGCCACGACGTACCCGCCCGGATCAACGTTCAAGGTCGTTACGACCGCGGCGGCGCTCGAGACGGGTATCGCCGGTCCGTCCACCGCGTTCCCCGATCCCGAGGCCCTCGAACTCCCTGGAACCTCAGCCACCATCCACAACTACGACGATGGTGTGTGCGCCGACGGACGTTCGGTCACGCTCGCGGAGGCGTTCATCCGTTCCTGCAACACGACGTTCGCCGCCCTCGGCATGAAAGTCGGCGCCGATGCCCTCACTGCGACCGCCGAGGCTTTCGGATTCAACCAGGAGATCCCGTACGACCTCCCGGTACTCGCCTCTTCGATGCCCGAGGCCGACGACTATGTCGATGATCCGGCCGCGACGGCCCAGAATGCCCTCGGACAGCGCGATGTTCGTGCAACGCCGATCCAGATGGCGCTGGTAGCTGCGGCCGTCGCGAACGATGGAAACATCATGATCCCGTACGTCGTCGATGCCGTGTTCACCCATGACGGGAACATCGAATCAACGATCGAACCGACTCTGTGGCGACGTGCGATCAGCCCGGCGGCGGCAGCTGTCCTGTCGGATCTGATGGAACAGGCCGTGCTGTCGGGAACGGGTCACAACGCCGCGGTCCCGGGCGTACGGGTAGCAGGGAAGACGGGTACTGCTGAAGTCACCGGATCGGCCCCTCATGTCTGGTTCATCGGGTTCGCTCCCGTGGACCCGGAGCCGGGAGAACGCCAGATCGCTCTCGCCATCGTCCTCGAAGACGGCGGCCCGGCGGGGGAGACAGCATCCGGCGGATCAGTAGCAGCCCCCGTCGCGGCCACGCTGTTCGAGACGTACCTGAAGTAGGTAGTCGGTCCTCGGTACTCGGTACTCGGTACTCGGTACTCGGTACTCGGTACTCGGTACTCGGTACTCGGTACTCGACGAAGACTTTGCTACACCCTGGACCGGATACCGGATACCGGATACCGGATACCGCATACCGGATACCGCATACCGGATACCGGATACCGGATACCGGTTGTCGGTTGTCGGCGAAGACCCTT
>JAUVNV010000145.1 GCA_030599515.1 Acidimicrobiia bacterium | reverse complement strand
CACGGTTGGAGCAGTACTTCACGAAGATGACCGACCTCCTGACGCCGGGTGGCCGAATCGTCAACCACGCCATCAGCAGGACCGAAACGGGCCGACGCAGGATCATCCGTCGCAGGGGTTTCATCGAACGTTATGTGTTCCCTGACGGTGAGCTGCATGAGGTCGGCAGGATCGTTACCGCACTCCACGACGCCGGTCTCGAGGTTCGCCATGTTGAGAATCTGAGAGAGCATTATGCCCTCACCCTCCGCAGATGGGTCGCGAATCTCGAGGAGAACTGGGAATCGGTCGTGCGAGAGGCTGGAGAGGCGAGAGCGAGAATCTGGCGTCTGTACATGGCCGCGAGTGCGCTCAGTTTCGAGGACAATCACCTCCACATCGATCAGGTTGTCGCTGTCAGGACTCCGCCGTCGGGTAGGGCATCGGTACCGCTCCGACCCCAATGGGGATAGAGGACCAACTGCTCGCATCTCAGGTCTCGGTCGGACTCCAGCAGAAGTGTCGCTACGTGGAGCCGTGATGGGGCAGATCGAAGAGCCGGGCGGTGTCGTTGGCGACTGCGGCAGACGTAGCGATCAAACCCGGGAGCAGCGGGTCCGGGTTGTTCCATGTAGGTGGGGAACCGTCGGGGAGGGCGACCCATCCGCCGGCCGCCAAGACGAGGGCGGCGCCGGCTGCAACATCCCACTCATGTTTGGGAACGAGCGTCCACGTGGCGTCGGCACGTCCGGCTGCGACGAGAGCGCTCTTGTACGCAATGGAGCCCATTGGAACGATCGTGAACGGCTCGTCGGCGAATCGCTCCCATTCGCCGCGGCGCATCTCGGAGCGGGAGGCGAGGACGACCGCATCGGCGAGTGAGGCGGCAGCGGCGGCCGGCCGATGCCCGGTGTACTGGACGCCGGTCTCGATCGAACCGATGATCCGTTCCCCGGTGGCGGGGTTGCAGACACCGCCGGCGACGGGTCGACCGTGCTCGATGAGACCGATCGAGATGCTCCACTCGGGGATGCCTTGGACGAATTCGCGGGTGGCATCGATTGGGTCGACGATCCAGACGCGGTCCCGACCGAGCCGGTCCGTGCCGTCCGCCGTCTCTTCGAACAGCCATCCTTCCCCCGGTTGAGGGAGCAGGCCGAGCAGCACATCGTTGACGGCGAGATCCGCTGCTGTGACGGGGTCGTCGTCCTGCTTCATCGTTGCTTCGATATCCCCCGGCGTGAACGGTTCCAGCGCCTGCACGGCGGCATTGAGCGCCCGGTCGATGCGGTCCAGATCGTCGAGACGGCTCACACCGATCACTCTACGGGGCGGCGGCGACGCGAACGCCGTCGCCTACGCACCCACTTCCGACCTCAGGTCATCGATCCGGTCGGTGCGTTCCCAGGTGAACGTTCCCGGACCGGCTTCGTCGGGTTGGCGTCCGAAGTGTCCGTGGTAGGACGTTGGCTCGTAGATCGGGTGGGCGAGATCGAGTTGGGCGATGATCCCGCTCGGAGTGAGAGCGAACACCTTCATGACGGCGTCTTCGATGGAAGCTTCGTCGACACGTTCGGTGCCGTGACAGTCGATTGAGACGGCAGTGGGGTCGGCGACACCGATCGCATAGGAGAGGCGGAGTTCGCATTCGTCGGCGAGGCCGGCGGCGACGACGTTCTTCGCGACGTAGCGGGCCATGTACGACGCCGACCGGTCGACCTTCGAGCTGTCCTTGCCGGAGAAGGCACCGCCCCCGTGACGGGCCCACCCGCCGTAGGTGTCGACGATGATCTTGCGCCCGGTGAGCCCGGTGTCGCCTTCGGGGCCACCGGTCTCGAACCGGCCGGTGGGGTTGAAAAACACGGTGATGTCGTCGTTCCACCAATCGCCCATCGCCGGCTTGATCACATGTTCCACGACGAGATCGCGCAGGTCGCCTTGGCGGTCGTTCCACATCGGATGGTGCTGCGTCGACAGCAGCACCGACTCGACCTGCTTCGGCCCACCGTCAGCCCACGTGATCGTGATCTGTGCCTTCGCATCGGGCCGGAGACCATCGATGATGCCCGCCTCGCGCACTGCGGCTTGTTGGGCGACGAGCCGGTGGGCGAGGACGATCGGCAGCGGCATGAGCTCATCGGTCTCGTTCGTGGCGTACCCGAACATGAGGCCCTGGTCGCCGGCACCGAGCGTCCCGCCGTTGTCAACACCGCGGGCGATGTCGACCGATTGGCCTTGCATGACGATCCGAACCTCGGCGCCATCGGGGTCGAACCCGGTTCCGGGCCCCGAATAGCCGATACGGCGGATGGTGTCACGAGCGCCCTGTTCGATCTGGTCGTTGAGATCGTCGGGAAGCTCGAGGGCCCGGATCTCGCCGCCGATGACGAGGAGTCCGCCCGTGATGAACGTCTCGCAAGCCACGCGGGCGTGGGGGTCGAAACCGAGCGCGTAGTCGAGCACGGAGTCGCTGATGCGGTCGGCGACCTTGTCCGGGTGGCCCATCGAGACGGATTCAGAGGTGAAGCGACGGCGACGCATTGGCTTGGGGTTCCTCGTGAAGCTTGATGGTCGATGCTGCTCTCTGCCCATCGCTCTGAATGGCCAGTAGTTGCGTAGAGTAGGCGCTCCGCCGATGTGCAGAGAGTCGAAGGATCCGCAACGATGAAGGTCACCGAGCATCTCGCCATGGCCACGGAGCCTTTTCTCAGTTTTGAGATCATTCCCCCCGAACGTGGCGGTGATCTTGCCAGCCTCCTCAGCCTTATCGAGGAGCTTGCCGGGCATCGGCCACCGTTCATCGACATCACGAGTCACGCTGCCGAAACCATGTATGTCGACACGCCCGACGGGATCCGCCGTCGCGTGACGAGGAAGCGGCCCGGCACCCTCGGCATCTGTGCCCTGATCCAGAACAAGTACGACATCGATGCGGTGCCGCACGTCTTGTGCGAGGGGTTCACGCGGGAAGAGACCGAGGACTTCCTCATCGAACTGCACTATCTCGGTATCGACAACGTATTCGCCGTGCGAGGCGACTCGATGGGACACGACAAGCCGGTCGGTGCGGGGCGGACACGCAATGACTATGCGAGCGACCTGATCAGTCAGATCACTGCGATGAACCGTGGTCGGTTCCTCGAGGACCTGGTGGATGCCACCCCGACGGAGTTCTGTGTCGGTGCGGCGGGGTATCCCGAGAAGCACTTCGAGGCCCCGAACCTCAAGGCAGACATCACGGCGGTGAAGCGGAAGGTCGACGCGGGCGCCGAGTACATCGTGACGCAGATGTTCTACGACAACGGGCACTTCTTCTCGTTCGTCGATGAGTGCTGGGCCCAGGGCATCGACGTGCCCATCATCCCCGGCCTACGGATCCTGTCGAACGTCCGCCAGTTGACGTCGTTTCCCCGCACGTTCCACTGCGAGATTCCCGAGGCATTGGCTCACGAAGTCGAGTCGACTCCAGACCGTGCCCGGGACATCGGTGTGACGTGGGCGACCGAACAGGCCCGGGAGCTCCTCGAATCGGGGTGTCCGTCGTTGCATTTCTTTGTGCTGTCGAGTTCGAAGTCGGTCAACGCCGTGTTGGCGAACCTTGACGTTTGAGAGGCGACCATGACTGAACCAGAGCCCACCAGTCCCGGCACCGGAGCATCGGCGGCGCCGATGGATCACGCGGCGATCATCGACGCGCTGATGGACCCGGAGGCGTATCCGCATCCGGTCGATGAGGTCACCCACCTCCAGACCCACATCTCGTCGATCCTGCTGACCGGCGAACGGGCCTACAAGATCAAGAAGCCCGTCGATTTCGGGTTCCTGAACTTCTCGACGCTCGGTCTGCGGGAACGGAACTGTCGCCGGGAGGTTGAGCTCAACGGCCGGCTCGCCCCCGACATCTACCTGGGGGTCGAACCGGTGCGCTTCGACGGCGAACGCGTGACGATCGGCGGCGACGGCGAGATCGTCGAGTGGGCGGTCGCGATGAAGCAGCTCGATGGCGACCGGCTCGGCGTCGGGGTCCTCGAACGCGGCGAACTGACCGCCGACATCCTCGATGACCTCATCGACATCCTCGTGCCGTTCTACCGCAGCGCCCGTCGGGGCCCCGACGTCGACCGGTTCGGTGAGATCGACGCGATCAGATTCAACACCGACGAGAACTTCGTCCAGACCGAGAGTTACATCGGCAAACTGATCTCAAGGGAGCGTTTCGACGACATCCAGGACTGGACGAACCGCTTCTACACCGACCACGAGGAGCTCTTCGAGCGGCGCATCGACGAGGGGCGAATCCGCGAGTGTCACGGGGACCTTCATCTCGACAACATCTTCTTCTGCGACCCCCCGGTCGTCTTCGACTGCATCGAGTTCAACGACCGGCTCGCATGCGGCGACGTGGCGATGGACATCGGGTTTCTGGCGATGGATCTCGACGCCAGGGAACGGCCCGACCTGTCGGAGTACTTCGTCGATCGTTTCGTCGAGGTCTCCGGGGATGAGGATCTCTACGAACTCATGGACTTCTACAAAACCTACCGGGCGTATGTGCGGGCCAAGGTCGCCGCGTTCACCTCCGACGACCCGGATCTCGACGAGACCGGCAAACGCAGGAACCGCAACGCGGCCCGCCACTCGTTCGGTCTCGCCTACCAATATGCGGGCGGCACCGCCCGCCCGCCAATAGTGGTCTTCTTCGGCCTGATGGGGACGGGGAAGACGTCCCTCGCCCGCTACCTGCGCGAGGAGTACGGGTGGCACGTCATCTCCACCGACGTGGTGCGCAAACAGATCGCCGGTGTCGGCCAGGCGGCACGGGTCTGGGTGCCGTACGAAACCGGTCTGTACTCGCCCGAGATGAACGAACGAACCTACGCCGAGTCGTGCCGCCGGGCCGGAGCCCTCCTCGATGCGGGCCTGCCGGTCGCCATCGACGGAGCGTTCAAGACGAACGAACAGCGCCGGGTGGTCATCGACACGGCCCGCGAACACGGCGCCGACGTGCTCTTCGTTCAGACGGTGTGCGAGCCCGACGATCAGCGCCAACGCCTCGGAACCCGCCAGGTGTACGACACGCACTCCGACGGACGGATCGAACTCATGGACCGGCAACGCCGCGAGTTCGAACCCCCAACCCCCGACGTCGCCCACCTGTTCGAAGAGTTCTCGACCGACGGCCCCATCGACGACACCCGAGCTCACCTCGTCGCCCACCTGCGGGACCTCGGCATGCTCGAACAACCTCACTAGGGACAACATCCCCGAGGGGCGCGGCGAGCGGTGTCTTGGCGCCGGGGTATGTGGGCCTTTCCAGCGGCAACATGACGTCTCGACGATCAACCATTCTGCGATCTCAGGTGGCGGTCGAGACTGGGACGTGGGTCACCATTCCTGCACACACCCGCGATCAGGGGTCTGGGCCAAGTGAACCCGGTTCCTGCGACAAGATCGTGACCGATGGTGACCCGTCGTTTGGACCGAGTCCGCAACGACGCCGAATCCTGGAGTGATGCTGCCTGCGGTGCCTCGAACGGGAGTCCTTTCCTCTTCGTTCTCAGTGTTTCGTGGCGAGTAGCTGCTCGACGTAGATCGACTTCATCTGCCGACGGGCAAGTGCCTGCTTGACCGGGGGCGCCTTCAAGACGACGCCCAGAATGGCGGCCATGGCCCGATGGCTACCCAGGGCATGATTGTCGAAGATCAGGTTCTGCAATCTGCCGCGCTCGATGGCCATCATCACCGCGCGCTGTGTCGAATCGACCGGGGTGATCACCCGCTTCGGCCGAACACCAAGGCGGATGCCGTCCCGGTCGCAGTTGCGCACACAGACCCCGCAGCCGAGGCAGAGCCTCTCGTCGAGTTTCGCTCGCTTCTTCTTCGGGCGACGTGGGTCGTTGGCCGAAGCCAGACTCATCGCCTCCACCGGACAGACGTTGACGCACTTGCCGCAGCCGTTGCACCGCTCAGCGTCAACCTCCGGAAGGAAGTTCGAAGTTTGGATCGGATTCAGGATGCCGAAACGGCGCGCCGCGATCATCGCTTCGCAACAGCAGCCGCAGCAGTTGCAGATGAAGTTCGGACCTCGCTGGATGTTCTCACCGAACTGAACCAGATTTCCTTCCTGGGCTTCGGCAAGCAGGTCGAGGCCCTCGTCGACCTCGATCTCGCGGGCGAATCCGTACTTGATCAGCGATGCGGCCGTGTTGTTGAAGGTCATGCAGATCTGGCGCGGCGCATCGCAGCCACGATCCTTGTGATCCATCTTGTGGCGGCAGTAGCAGATCCCCACTCCACGGTGCGAAGCGCTCCGGACAACCTCGCTCGCCCGCTCGGAATCCAATACTTGGATCCCACTGTCTATCGGCAAGACCGT
>JAUVNV010000185.1 GCA_030599515.1 Acidimicrobiia bacterium | reverse complement strand
GCAGTCGGGACTGCGTCGAGGCGGAGGACGCCGCCAGGGGCGTCGAGGGCCGGAGAGACACGGTGCCCATTTCTGCGACAGACCACTGGGAGTGCGCCGAGCGATACGGTCGCCCATCTCGAGGGCCCTGCATCGCCTCACGCGGGCGTGTCGCCTCCGTCTACGACCATTTCAGCCTCCATCACAGCCATGTTTCCCGGTCGAGGCGACGGGATCGGCTCATTAGGGCTCGGCCGGTCGGGCATCGGCCGGCTCGCCGTCGAGGCGGCTCAGCAACCCAGGGCGTAGGAGATCGCCCAGCACACGTCATCCATCGTGTCCTCCTCCACGACCCCGACGCGGGTCTGGAGCGAGGATCGTGCGATCGTGTGGAGCCCGTCGCAGTTGACGACGGACGCACGGTCGAGATCGGCGTCTTCGTCGTTGAGGGCGACTTCGGCGGTGAGGCCGCGAACCGATGTGGTGATCTCTGCGACGGTGACGAGGCGGCGAACATCGATGACTTCGGGTCGTGTCAGCACGAGGACGGGTCGAGACTTCCGGCCCACCCGGGCCAGCCAGATCTCGCCGCGGGTCATTCCTCGCCCCACGCTTCGGCGCCGTCCCAGAATGAATCCGGTCGTTCTGGCATCCGCTCGTATGCGGTGCGGTCGGCTTCGACCAGCGCTTCCCGCACGGCTGCGGTGACACCTCGCCGGGCTGCGGCCGAGACATTGACGTTCAATCGGCGGGCCTGTTCGGCGAGTTCGCTGTCGAGCGTGAAGGTCGTGCGGATGGAAGCCATACGCATATGCTATCACCTTGTGCTTGCGGGTGATCTGGAATCGCACATATCTGCGTGATCATCATTCGACATGGCCGGATCCGGGTCAAGGGGCTCGATCGAGATCAGATCGGGGAGATTCACCGAGGTCGGTCATCGGCGGGTACCGTTCTCCTGTGAAGTGGCTGAGCGAAACGTACTTCCGGCTCAGAGGCTGGGTCATCGTGGGAAGTGTCCCGGACGATCCGAAGTTCTTGATCGTCGCCTATCCCCACACCTCGAATTGGGACTTCTTCGTCCTTCTCGCGATCGTCGGCCACTTCGGCCTCGACGTGCGGTTCCTGGCGAAGAGGGGCCTGTTCGTGGGACCCTTCGGATGGCTGCTCCACAGATGGGGAGCGATCCCCGTTGAGGACGGCGTCGGGTCGCCGGTTGCGACGCTCGTCGAGGCGTTCGAGCGGGCGGACAGATTGATTCTCGCCCTCGCACCCGAGGGGACACGCGCAGGCGGATCGGCATGGAGGTCGGGCTTCTGGCGTATCGCCGATGCCGCCGACGTTCCCGTGCTGATGGGGTTCGTCGATAGGGAGACGAAGCGGATGGGGTTCGGTCCGGCCCTCAAGGTCGACGGGGACGCAGCGAGGTGGATAGAGCAGGCACGGGTCTTCTATGAGGACAAGCGCGGCCTCAAGCCTCAGAACCGGGGACCTCTCGAACTCGGCCGCTGATCGCATCTGTCGGGGAGGGCCGGCCGGGAGTCCGGCACGAACAGCCCACGTCTGCGCCCGGCTTCTCTGTCGTCGCCTTCGTGTTTCGATCCGTCGTTGCCGGGTCGCTACGAGGCGTCCTCATCTCCCTCGGGAGCAGTGTCATCGTCGATGGGAGTTCCGTCGCCGGGATCGGAGACGGCGGCATCGGGCGTCGGCTCGGCCTCATCGGCCGCCTTCTTGGCGAACGGGCACCCGTCGCCGAACACCTTCCTGGCGATCATCACGACCGCGGCGACGATCGAGATGACCACGAGCACCCGGACGGAGCGTCGAAGACAGCGGCCCGCCTTCTCTCCCTTGGTGACGACCTGCTCGGCCGTCTCGAGAACGCTTTCGACGACACTCAGCTGACTCTGGAGCCCGGCCACCTGCTCCTCGGCGAACATGATCTTCTCTGCAGCGCCCATGGTTCCTCGACTTTCGTTTGCGCCCTTGCACTCCCAACCGTAGTTGCAGCCGTCTCAACATGCACGGGCAGGCATAGCAGAAAGACGAGCCTCGATGGGAACGGGATTCGTCGCAACTTCGATAGAGCGGGTTGAGTCCGGCCGTCTTCCTGCCGAAGATAGTATGTTATCTATCTTCGAGGGGGAGAAGTGCTTTGCCACATGGGAGGGCAAGCGTGCCGCATTCTGTGGAAGGGTCGATCGGCGGGCCGGTCGTTGTGATCCTTGGATCCATACGGAGTCCGGACGACACGGATGCCCTCAGCGTGGAGCTCAGCATTCGGGACGACAAGATCACGCTGCGCGCCGACCGGACGGAGCTGGGCAGTTGGCCTTCCACGGCGGTGACGATCCGGCCCATCGACTCGACCTCATTCGAGTTCACCGCAGAAGGCGATCGGCTGATCTTCATGCCGGACGACCCGGACGCCTTTGGTGACAGTCCGCTGGTCGCGCGCGACCGGGACTCCACTGATGAGAAACGACGCTTCCGGCGGCGGTCCGCGGTGCGGGAACGGTCGAAGGAGAAGCCGTCGAAGCCGTCGCGACAGGAGCGGAAGGCCGCGGCCAGGGCAGCCCGCGCTGAGGCAGCCCGCGCTGAGGGGGTTCCGGTTCCTCGGTCCAGCGATCCCCGGGCAATAGAGGCCACGTCGGACGCCGAGCAGTCTGCGGGCGACCCGGCACCCTCGGAAGCCCGTCGCCGACGCAAGCCTCGACGCGGGCGAAAGGTGCGGGATCCAGAATCTGATGAGACCCCATCGGAGGGGTCCAAAGAGATGCTCACCGGAGCGTGGATCCGCGCACTGGACACGGCCCGCAAGTACGACTTCCTCGGCCTTGATCGGGTGCCGATCGACGAGGGCCTACGAGGTCAAGAACATCAGCACACCTGGGATCACCGGGTGGCCGCGTCGTCCGGCCTCGGCAAGCACATCTGCACCATCTGCGGAAAGATCAGGCGCTAGGGTCTGGTTGACCCAGGATGCTCTCGACCATGGGGCAGTGGCGACCCGCCGCCGCCATCGAGTAGCCGGGCCTCGCCGCCCAACCCGTCGTACGAATCCTTGGCGCCGGGGTTCAGGAAGGGTGAGTCGATGTCGATACCGGCCTCCTCGAAACGGGTGATCACCCGTTCGGTTCGCTCGCCGAGCGACGTCGCAGCCTCGGAGTAGGCGTTGATGAGTCCGTCCGCGACGAGCCCGCAGCGGTGCATGCCGAAGCTGTGTCCTCCCGGCGGGTCTTCGGCGAGACCCAGCCCCGGGGCCAGCGGCTTGGTGAACACCGGGGTCTCAGGGCGCAGGTTCTGGGCGATGTGGGCGTAGATCTGTTCGATGATCGGGGCCGCGTCCCGATAGCCGTCGGCCGGCAGGTAGATCACAGCGGCGTCGCAGCGCACGTACGCATCAGGGTCGCTGAGCACCTTGAACCGGAACGATAGGCGAGCGTCGTTCAGTCGTTCGCTGACGATCTCGACGAACGGAACGGCTCCCTCCCGGGTGAGATTCCAGTAGAGGCGCACGACCGGCGTCGGACTCGCCGCCGGAAATGGCCGATCGCCGAACGCCGAGTAGAAGCCGGGCGAGTACGCCGGCAGTTCCTTCGGGTGAGACAAGCCAACGGACTCGCCCACTGCGATTCGGTTACCCGCCGCAACGATGCATTCGTCGATCGGTGCCCACAGGCTGAGTCCGTGTCTCTCCACGACGGCGGTGGTGTCATCGATCTGCCGGACGACCCAACCGTCCTCTACGAAGCCGTGTCCCCGGTTGGCCGAGGAGAGAGAATCTACGAAGGGTGTTCGACCGTCCAGAGAGCGCCTCGGCTTCTTGTCGTTGTTCGGAGCCACCCGGCCGAGGCGGTAGAAGCTGCGATAGAGCCGGGTCTGGAGTGCGAAGCGCAGATAGGCGCGGGCAGTCGTCGGGGTCAGGGCACGCCGCAGCTTCGGGGGGAGACGGGGCGATCGAACTCCCATCCACGAGTACGAGGTCGCAGAGTGGATCGCGGTCGCTCCGACCGCGTCTTCGAGTTGCCGGAGGTACTCACTCACCGTCGCCCCGATCGTCGACGGGAATGCCGAGCAGGGTGGTGATTGCTTCACCCGGTTCCTGCAAGATGTTGAGACTGAGCTGCAGCAGGCAGATGACGTCGCTGGTGATCCAGGCCGAGTTCTGCGTCCGCTCGAAAGCGCTCTGCACCAGCCGCGCCGCCGCATAGCGGACGCTTCGGCGGAGCAGCAGCACGGACTCAGCAGGGTCGGCGCCCACCCGGAGCAGGTACGACGCCCACAGTGATCTGATGGCCGGCTGCATCTGCTCGATCGGATGGCGCGACAGGTGCAGGTGTCGATCGGGAGGAGCGTCACCCGTGATGGGAATCGACGTCAACCAGAAGGCCAGGTACTCGCTGAACGCGCAGCCGATGTCCCAGCCCGGGTCTCCGGCTCCGGACAGCTCCCAGTCGATCAGCTTGAGTCGCGTGACCCGGTTCGTGTCCGGAGTGGCAGACACAAGACAGTTGTCCCAGCGGACGTCGTTGTGAACGAGCGTGGTGGCATTCCATTCGAGCCGTAGAGAATCGAGATGGTCGCACAGATCGGGGATCTGCTGAAGGGTCTTGACGAGTTCGATCGTCGCGCCGCTCAGACGCTGCAGCACCCCGAGATCGGGCCGGTGGAGCGAGAGGACCCAGGGTGACTTGCCGACCTGGCCGTGCCTGTCGTTCTCCTCATCGGGCCCGGCCATGGCGTGCACGTGCGCGAGGGCGTTTCCGAGGGCCCGGGCCAGGGTGACGGAGAAGCGACCTCGGGTGGCGTGATACTCGTGGAGGCTTTGAGATCCGGGGACCAGACCCAGGACGAGGACGTGTCTCAGAGGGTCGTAGTCGAAGTACCGGGGGAGGTAGCGATCCAGCCCGTTCGGTTCGGTCTCCCCGGCCAATCGGCGATACGTGTCGGCCTCGTTGGCCACGGTCGCGGCCCTGTCCGGCCCCACCCCCTGTTTGACGAAGAACCCGACACCGGGTCCGGTGAGAACTTCCACGTTTCTATTGCGACGGGACACGTCGACGACTTCCGGTCTCCCGGTTGCTCCCGGATGGATCAGCGCCCGCTCGCGCAGGTACTCCACCACCTCGTCGTCGGTGAGCATCGCTTCGACCGTCCTACCCGGAGGGGAACGTCATCTAG